>JBOFUS010000119.1:0-17386 GCA_051652685.1 Beijerinckiaceae bacterium | reverse complement strand
CCGCCGGGACGCGCTGAACGGTCGCCGTAACCGCCGCTGCGTTCTCCGCCTGCCGGGCCGGGAGGACGTGCCGAACGGTCGCCGTAACCGCCGCTCCGCTGTTCGCCGCCAGTTGGTGCCGGCCGCGGAGCGCGATCCGCCGACTGACCTGCGCCCGCCGGACGAACGTCGTCGAGACGCTGCGGCCGATCACCATGGCCGCGTGGAGCGTCAAATCGTGGGCCTTCGCCCGGACGGGCATCCGCCACCGGTGCACGACGCGGGGCTTCAGGCGCACCTTGAGCGCGGACCTGTTCTTCCCGTGCGCGGGGTTCCGCGTCTGCACGAGCGGATACCGGGGTTCTTTCAACTTCGGCCGGAGACCTGAACTCAACGGGAGATCTGGCCTCGACGGTAGGGCTGGCATCAACGGAAGGTCGTGGTTCAACAGGAAGCCTGGCTTCGCTGGAAGGCCGCAACGCAGCAGGATCCGCAGCTTCAGCAGAAGGCCTCGATTCAGCCAGAGGTCTTGCTTCAACCGTTGCACTTGCCGCGACCGGAGGCCTCGGGTCTCCCGAAGTCGCTGCTTCGACAGGCGATCTGGCTTCAACGGCAGGCCGTGCTTCGACTGTGGGCGCGGCCTCAACGGCAGGTCTGGGTTCAGGCGCGTATCTGGGCGCATCATCCCGCTTCTGCGTCTCGTCGCGGCGGGCAGCGTCGTTCAGTGCCGCTTGCCGGGCGTTCTGCTCGCTGTCAGACAGCGTTCGCACTGTTGCGGCACCGCCGCTGCGCTGCTGAAGTGGAGTACCGCCCTGTCCTGGCTGGTTCTGGCGCTGGTCCTGTTGAGGGGGGGCACCATCACGCTGTTGCTGAAAACCGCCTGAATGCATCGGCGCTCCAGCCGGGCGGCGCTTGACGACCTCGACTGCGACAGTCTTCGACCGGCCGTGTGAGAAGCTCTGACGCACCGTTCCTGCAGCTCCACCATCGGCGGGCCGCTTGATGGACAGCGTTTTCGTCACGGTCAACGTCTTGTCGCCGGGATTGTTCGTATCATTCATTCCGTCGGTCGTCCTCAGCCCATCAGGGCGCGGTCAATATGTTATCAGCCTGTTGGCCCTTCATGCACGAAAGGGCCGCTTGACGTGGAATTGTCTTCCACGTCCGGCCCCGTCTCCACGAGACCTCCGTGACGGTAGTGTTGCCACCGGCGGTATCTCTGCAAGAAGGCGTTGCTTGCGGACCCCGCCAACAACGCGGCGTGTATGACATTTTCCCGGCCCAAAGCCAAATCCATTTCTTCGCCGGCCAGTGCATCGAGATGCGGTATCTTTTCGCCGCCTGCGGCGGCCAGACGCGCCACGATTTGCCCCATCTTGCGGCGGCCGTCGGGTGCCCCGTCGCTCGCGGTGAGCGCGGCCACGGCCCTGTTGGCGGAAACCGCCGACTCAACCTTGGCAAAACCAAAGACGACCTGCCCCGCCTTGTTGGCCATGGCGAAGGACTGCCGCATGTCTGCAGCCAGCAGTCGTTCCACCTGGTCCGCCATGTCGGCCGGCAGGCTCACCTCCGCTTTGAGGCCGCGCGCGAAGGCCTTGCGCTTGATGGCCATCTCGACGGACGCGCGTTCGCAGGTCACCCAGACGCCGCGTCCGGGCAGCTTGGCCCGGACATCGGGCGTAATCACGCCATCAGGCCCGGCAACGAAGCGGATGAGGTCGGCCACCGGCCTGACCTCGCGGGTCGCGGCACAGGTGCGGTTCGGACCCTTCTCCTCGTCGTCGCGCATTGCCGCGCTCGTTTTCAGGCCGAGGCTTCCTCTGTTTCGTCCTCTGCGGGGCTCTCCTCGATCCAGCCCGCCTTGACGCGTGCGACCATGATCATGGCCTCGCAATCATCGCGCGACAGGTTGAGGCCGTCGAGGAAGCCCGCCTCGCGGTGGGTCTGTTCGCCCTTGCGCTCGGTCCAGCCGGCGAGATCATCGGTGGCGCAGCCCGCCAGATCCTCGATCGTCTTCACGTCGTTCTCGCCCAGCTTCACCATGATGGCCGTGGTCACGCCGTCGATTTCGCGCAGTTCGTCTGCAACTCCCAGTTCGCGGCGCTTGCCGTCGAGCTCCGACTCGATGGCTGCAAGATGGTCCTCGGCGCGCCGCTTGATCTCGGCACCCGTATCATCATCGAAGCCATCGATGGAGGTCAGGTCAGCCATATCCACATAGGCGACCTCCTCGACCGAACGGAAGCCCTCCGAAGCCAGCAACTGACCGACAACCTCGTCGACGTTCAACGCGTTCATGAAGATCTGGGTCCGGCTCTGGAATTCCTTCTGGCGGCGCTCGCTTTCCTCGGCCTCGGTCAGGATGTCGATGTCCCAGCCTGTCAGCTGCGAGGCGAGGCGCACGTTCTGGCCGCGGCGGCCGATGGCCAGCGACAGCTGCTCGTCCGGCACCACCACCTCGATGCGCTCGGAATCCTCATCCAGCACCACTTTCGATACTTCGGCCGGCTGCAATGCGTTGACGATGAAGGTTGCGACATCATCGGACCACGGGATGATATCGATCTTCTCGCCCTGCAACTCGCCGACGACGGCCTGAACGCGCGAGCCGCGCATGCCGACGCAGGCACCCACGGGGTCGATGGAGCTGTCGCGGCTGATCACCGCGATCTTGGCGCGGGAGCCGGGATCGCGCGCCACGGCTTTCACGGTGATGATGCCGTCGTAGATCTCCGGGACTTCCTGGCCAAACAGCTTGGCCATGAACTGCGGGTGCGTGCGTGACAGGAAGATCTGCGGCCCACGCTGCTCGCGGCGCACGTCGTAAAGGAAGCAGCGGATGCGGTCGCCGGGGCGGAACATCTCGCGCGGAATCAGCTCGTCACGGCGCACCACCGCTTCGGAGCGGCCGAGATCGACGATCACATTGCCATACTCGACACGCTTGACGGTGCCGTTGACGATATCGCCGATCCTGTCCTTGTATTCCTCGAACTGGCGGTCACGCTCGGCGTCGCGCACTTTCTGCACGATCACCTGCTTGGCGGACTGGGCCGAGATGCGGCCGAAATCGAAGGGAGGCAGCGGCTCGGAGATCGCGTCACCCACCTTTGCGGTCGGATTGCGCTTCTGCGCGTCAGCAAGGCTGATCTCGCGGCTGTCGTTTTCAACCAGCTCCACCACATGCATGTGGCGGGAAAGCCTCAGCTCGCCGGTCTTCGGGTTGATGTTGGCGTGCACATCCGTCTCTGCGCCGTAGCGGGACTTGGCAGCCTTGGCGATAGCGTCTTCCATCGCGTCGATGACGATCTCGCGTTCGATCTGCTTTTCGCGGGCGACAGCATCGGCGATCTGCAGAAGCTCGAGCCTGTTGGCACTGACGGCCATGACGGTCTCTCCTTAAGTGGTCCGGTCTTCTCTAGTCGACCGGCTGTTGCTTGCGGCGGTCGGGCTTTTTCGCCCGTCCTTCGGGTTTGGTCGAAGCAGGCTTTGCGTCCTGCTTTTTCGGCTTTGCTTTATCGCCCTTGAGCGCTTTCGGGTTCGGTGTCTCGGGGCGGCCGAGTGCCGCATCGATCAGCCGGTCAGTGAGCGGCAGCCGCGCATCGGCCATGTCGGCGATGGCAAGCCGGCAATCTGTCTCGTCGTCGGCCTTGGCATCGCCACGACGGATGGTGGCAGTTGTCGCATCGGCCGCGATGATCTCGCCACGAAAGCGCTTCCGGCCATAGGCGGGAACCGCCATCTCGATCTTCGCTTCGTGGGTCAGCCAACGGGCGAAGTCGCCGGCGCGAACCAGCGGGCGATCCACGCCCGGTGAGGACACCTCGAGATGATAGGCCCGCTCCAGCGGATCATCCACATCGAGCACCGGGGAGATCGCCTTGCTGACGGCCTCGCACTCGTCGATGCCCATCGTGCCATCCGGCAGTTCCGCCATGATCTGGACGGTGCAGCCGTTGGCGCTCGTGATCTTCACGCGCACGAGGCGCAGGCCAATGTTCTCGATCACGGGTTCGACGATTGCCGCCACCCGCGCCGCAAGGCCCTGTTCAATGATGAGCCGGGGCTCTGTCATGCCGTCTCCAGTGGTGCGGACGGGGAGACATAAAAAAAGAGCGGGTCCCGGAGGGCCCACTCTCATCTTGCGATCCCGTCGCAGAACAAGAACTTATCATCAACATATGCGCCGCGCGCCGGAAAAAATCAAGAGCGTGTCCGGAGCCAACGCCGTAGCCCTGTTTGCGGCCCAATTGGGGAGCGAATGTTCTGCATGCAGATTTTTGAACTGTCCTGTGACTGAGTTCCGGATCGTCGCAAATGTGTATAGTGAGCCCCCTAAGCATGGTCCTGTGAGCGTCGCCGGAATCGACCGGCGTCGTCGATTTTGACGGGAGCCATTGAATGCGCTTTATCCTTGTCGCCGCGACCGCCGTAGCAGTTCTGGCCACCCCTGCCATCGCCCAGCAGGCGAAGACCCTCGACGGTAAACCACCGCTCGTGATCGGCCACCGCGGAGCCTCCGGTTACCTGCCCGAGCATACGCTTGAGGCCTATAAGCTCGCCATCGAGCAGGGGGCGGACTTCGTCGAGCCCGACCTCGTGATGACCAGGGACGGCCATCTTGTCGCCCGCCACGAGCCCATGCTGTCGGGCACCACCAACGTGGCTGACAAGCCCGAGTATGCGGCCCGCAAGCGCAAGGTGATGGTGGATGGCGTCGAGACCGACGACTGGTTTGCCTTTGATTTCACCATCGACGAGCTGCGCACGCTGCGCGCGAAGCAGGCGCTCGCCGAGCGCGACCAGTCGCACAACGGTCTCTACTACATCCCGACCTTCCAGGAGGTGATCGATCTCGCCAAGGCGGAAGGCGCGCGGCGCGGCCGCGTCGTCGGCGTGTATCCCGAGACAAAGCACCCGACGCTGCATTCCGCCGTCGGCCTGCCGCTGGAGCCGACGCTGGTTGCCACGCTGCGCCAGAACGGCTGGACCACCAAGGACGCTCCGGTGATCGTCCAGAGCTTCGAGACGGCGAACCTCAAGTTCCTGCGCAAGCTGACCGGTGTCCGCCTCGTGCAACTGGTCGATGCCGACGACGTGGATGCGGCCGGCAAGATCGTGCTCGCGAAGCCCTACGACAAGCCGTATGACTTTGTCGTAACCGGTGACAAGCGCACCTTCGCCGATCTCGTCAGCAAGGACGGCCTCAAGGAAATCAAGACCTATGCCGATGGCGTCGGCCCCTGGAAGCCCTACATCATGGCGGCACGGCAAACGCTGGGTGCCGATGGCAAGCCCAGCGACATCAACGGCGACGGCAAGGTCGACGAGCAGGACCGCACGCTGCTGCCGGCCACCAGCCTCGTGGCGGATGCCCATGCAGCGGGCCTCTTCGTCCACACCTGGACCTTCCGCAACGAGGCGCGCCGTCTGGCATCGAACTTCAAGGGCGATCCGGCAGCCGAGATGAAGGCCTATTTCGCACTTGGCATTGACGGCCTCTTCACCGACTTCCCGGACACCGGTGTGAAGGCGCGCGACGGAAAGTAGTCTGGTTGCCTGGCAGGCCGCTGAGAAAGTCGGAGGCAGTGCCTGCAAAAAGCTCTCTCCCCGTCGGGGAGAGGGTAGGGTGAGGGGGTTTCAGCGCTGGCTCGTTGAAATTTCTTGCCCCCTCATCCTGTCCTTCTCCCCGACGGGGAGAAGGGACGCTCACGACCGGACGTGGGGAGATTTTTTCAGCAGCCAGCTACACCGGCACCCCACGCTCCGCCGCGAACGCCTCAAGCTGCGGGCGGAGCGTGGGACAGCCGTTGCAATCGACGAGCATGGTGGTGATAGCGGCTTCCGCCGCGCCGAGATCAAGTTCCCGGAACATGGCCTTCACCGGCCCATGGGACGCGGGCGACATGGAGAGCGAGCGGAAGCCGATGGCCGCCAGCGCCAGCGCTTCCAGTGGTCGACCGCCCATCTCGCCGCACAGTGTCAGCGGTTTGCCTGCGGCCTTCGCCTTGTCCGCCACCATTTTCAACGCCCGCAGCAGGGACGGGTTGAGCGTGTCGAAGCGGTTGGCGACCATGCGGTTGTCACGGTCGACCGCGAAGAGAAACTGCATCAGGTCGTTCGAACCGACCGAGACGAAATCGACATGCGCCATCAGGTTGTCGAGATCGAAGAGCAGCGACGGCACCTCCAGCATGACGCCGAGCTTCACGTCGCGCGGGACCTGATGGCCGTGCTTCACGAGATATTCGCGCTCTTTCAACATTATAGCCTTCGCCTGGCGGTATTCCTCTACCGTCGCGACCATCGGCAGCATTATGCGCGCCACGCGCCCGCCGCAGGCCTTGAGCAGGCCACGGAACTGCGACTTGAGCAGTGCCGGGCGGTCCAGCCCGATGCGGACCGCACGCCAGCCGAGCGCCGGGTTTTCCTCTTCCACCTTGCGCATGTAGGGGAGGATCTTGTCGCCACCGATATCGAGCGTGCGGAAGGTGACGGGCTTTCCGCCCGCCGATTGCAGGATGGCGCGGTAGAGCGCTTCCTGGGCTTCGGCGCGCGGCATGGCGGGGGCCACCATGAACAGGATTTCGGTGCGGAACAGGCCGATGCCTGCCGCATTGACTTCCGAAAGCTGTGGCATGTCGACAAGCAGGCCGGCATTCATGAACAGCTCGACGGCGACGCCATCACGGGTGATGGCCGGCAGGTCGCGAAGCTCCCGGAACTGCGCTTGCCGTCGCGCCCGCATGCGGGCTTTTTCCGCATAGGCAGCCTCCACGTCGATCTGCGGGCGGACCTGCACATCGCCTGTCACACCATCGACGATGATCGCGTCGCCCTGCTCGACGAGGCTGGTGATCCCCTCCACCTCGCCGGCGCAAGGGATGCCCAGCGCACGTGCAACGACAGCCACATGGCTGGTCGGTCCCCCCTCTTCCAGAATGAGCCCGCGCAGGCGTGAACGCTCGTATTCCAGCAGTGCCGCCGGCCCCATGGAGCGCGCGACGAGAATGGCATTTTCCGGCAATGCGCCGGCCTCCAGCGTGAAGGCTTCGCCGGTCAGCTGATGGAGCAGACGGTTGGCAAGGTCCTCCAGATCATGCAGGCGCTCGCGCAGATACGGGTCGGTTTGCCGTAACATCTTGGCGCGGGTGTCCGATTGCACCCGTTCCACCGCTGCTTCGGCCGTGAGGCCAGTGCCCACGGCCTCGCGCATGCGGCGAAGCCAGCCGGGATCATTGGCAAACATGCGGACCGTCTCGAGAATCTCGCGGTGCTCGCCTGGCCCCGAGCCATCGCCATCGATCAGGCTGTCGATGGACGCCTGAAGGGCCTTCAGCGCTTCTTCCAGTCGCTCGACCTCGCGGTCCGGATCATCGGCGACGATATTCTTGATCACGACGCGCGGTTCGTGCAGCACCGCATGGCCGAGACCGACGCCGTCGTTGATGGCGACACCCTTGAGGCTGAGCGGCTTTCGGAGGGCGATACCGCCGGCGGCCGGATTGGCGAGCGCCGCAAGCTCGCCGCTCGCCACCATCTCGGCGATGACCATGGCCGTGGTCTGGAGCGCTTCCGTTTCCTCTTCCGAGTAGATGCGTCGTGCCGAGTTCTGGACGACGAGCACGCCGATGGTGTTGCCCGCCCTCAGGATGGGAACGCCGAGGAAGGCGTTGTAGATCTCCTCGCCCGTCTCCGGGCGATAGGAGAAGCGTGGATGGTTTTGCGCCTCGGAGAGGTTCAGCATTTCGGCGGTTTCGGCGATGAGACCGACGAGACCTTCTCCGGCACGCATCGTTGTCAGGTGGACGGCCGAGCGGTTGAGGCCCTCCGTGGCGTAGAGCTCCAGCGCACCGTCAGCGCGCAGCACATAGACGGAGCAGACCTCGGCCACCATGTTGGCCGCAATCAGCACCACAATCCTGTCGAGACGCTCCTGCGCGCTTACCGGCTCCGCCATGACCTCGCGGAGTTTCCGAAGCAGAACGCGCGGGCCGCCGAGGCCCCCCCTCACCATCGCAATTGATCCAATCCTGTCTCCGGTCCGGAGCCGCAGCCGGCGCAATTCCCCGAAAAACTCCGGAACGACGACGCTAACCCACCTATAGAAGATGGGGAAAGCAAGGGGCAAGCCAAGCGAGGCGCTTTCCCTCGCAACGTGCTGCCTTTGCTCCGGCGCGTTAAGCCCGCCTAAACGCGCCCCGTTGTAGCGTCTTTGCGGAACTTCGCGACGGAACGGTGAATCAGCCATGGCAGCGAATGCAGGCGACGACGAGAACCACTGGCCGGGCTACGTCGACGCGCTGACGACGATGACGATGATGCTCATTTTTGTGATGACCATTCTTGCCATCGCCATCTTCGGCCTGTCACAGAATGTCTCGCGTTCGATGGTCGAGAAAATTGCCAAGGCGGTGGAGCTCGATGTCTCCGACCCCCAGGAAGCGACCGACAAGCTTGCCGAACGCGTGGTGGCCCGCCTCGAAGCGAAACCAACGGATACCCAAATCGCGAAAAGCCCCGGGAAGTTGCGTGAAGAGCTCGAGCCGGAGAACAGACTGGCATCGGTCGAGGCGTCGCCATCGCCTACCATGCCCGTGCCGGCACTGGTCGAGCAGAAGCAGGCGTTCATCACCGTGGCCTATCAACGCCGGGCGACCGGCCTTGACGGCGAGACAGCAGACAGGATCAAGACCGCGCTCTCGACGGACGGCCGGAACGGCGTCATCGAGATGCGCGCCTTCGCCGACAAGGCGAGTTCCGTGAGCGACGCGCGGCGCATCGCCTTCTACCGGCTCCTCAATCTGCGCACCGAGATGATCCGCATGGGCATCCCCGCCGATCGTATCAAGGCACGCATCGAGGATGCGACCGGGGGATCCGATGGTGACATGGTGCGCATCGATCTCGCCCGCGCAGGCTGAACCCGAAAGAAACGCCTGAAGACGCGAAGCATTAAGGCTTTGTTTCGGGCTTTCGCGCAATCGTAGGCACTGAAATCGGGGCGTGGAACCAATCAGATGAAGCAACAGGAGCCCACGGCCGCCATCGCCATGCTGGGCGGCCTGGTCAAGTCACAGCTTCGCCGCATGACGGTTGTGGTCGTGGCCGTCGTGGCGCTGGTCGCTTACGCACGCCACTTCATTTATGAGGGCTTTCTCTCCAACGTCTACCTCAATGGCCTGATCATCGGGCTGTTTGTGTTCGGCGTGTTCCTTTGCTTCAAGCGTGTCTTCATTGTCCGCAATGACGCCACCGCCTTTGCCGCCCTTGACGAGGCCTATAACGACCGCCGCACCGAGCGCGTCGAGACGCAGGATGATCCCTATTGGCGCCACTACCGCGCCATGACGCCGGGTGTTGTCTTCTTCCGGCCGCGCGCCATCGGACACATGTTCGATCTCGCCTATGACGAGGTGCTCAGGAACCAGAACCTCCAGATTTCGGTGGCAACGCTCCAGAATGTGACCAACGGCATCGACAGCCGGTTGGCAGACGAGCGTTCGCTGCTGAGCTACCTGACAGGACTTCTGATATTCCTTGGCCTGATCGGTACGTTCGTCGGCCTGATGGAAATGGTCGGCTCTATCGGCACTGTCATCTCCAACCTCACGGGCAGCACCGGCAACCCGGCCGAATCGATGCAGCGTCTGCTGGGCGACCTGCAGAAGCCGCTTGCCGGCATGGCCATGGGCTTCTCTTCCTCGCTTTTCGGTCTGTTTGGCTCATTGACGCTGGGACTGCTGATCCGCTTCGGGTCGCGCTGCCAGCAGGCGCTCAAGGATACATTCGAGGAATGGCTGGCGGGCGTCGCGCATCTGGAAACGTCCAAGGGCGGAGAAGTGGGCGATCTTGCCCGTCTGATCGCTGACAACCTGATGGGCGGCGGTCCCGCCGGGGCTTCCGGCGGGGGGGCGGGCGGCGGAAACCCGGTGGTCTCCGACGTCGGCATGGTCGCTACCATGGCGCAGGGCTTCAGCCGCATGCAGACAGCGATGGAGTCGCTGAATGCCGCGATGCCGAAGATGATCGAGTACCAGCAGGAGAACTCGCAGATTCTCCGGCAGGTGCTCGGCGCGCTCGATCGTGTTGCAGCCGCCAGCAACGATATCCGCGAGTCAACCCAGGCCAGCGTGGCCGGCACCCAGGCCGGCAATGAGCAGAATGCCGAGCTGATTGCGCTGCAGCGCAGCACGGAACAGCGCCTCACCAGCGGCTTCAATGGCATGGCGCATGTGATGGAAGTGACGGGACAAGCCTATCTTGATGGGCTGCGCCGCCTCACCGCCGAGAACTACGAGACGAACGCGCGGCTTGCCAAACTTCTCGACGTCAAGGCCGCCGGCGACAAGATCGCCGAGATCGCGGGTTCCATCGAGGCGAAGGTCAAGGGCGGCGTCGGGCACATGTCATCGTCGCTCGACCGCACGGCCATCGCGCTCGAGACAGGCATGCACAAGCTTGCTGCTGACCAGTCCGAACTGAAGGAAGCGCTTCAGGCCATTGCAGCGCAGGGTGCGGCTGGAAATGGTCTCTCCGGCCAGTTCGAGGACAAGCTGACGGCCGGCTTTACAGAAATCTCGCGATCGATGGAGACCGTCTTCGCGGCCTATGCCCAGATCGTCAACCGGAGCCTTGCCGCCAAGACGGCGGGCGACATAGAGACGCCGGCCCCCGGACCGACCGGCCTGCGGCCAAATGCAACGGCGCCGCTGCCGGAACATGCCGCACGGCCGGCAACGGCGAAGCCCGAGATAGACCACGATGCGATGCGCCAGCGCCTCTACAGCGCGGCCATGGGTAGCCCGCGCAACCCGAACGCAGCTTGAAAGATTAAGAGGCGAACATGAGCGCTGCCACGATCCCCGCCGAAAAGGACGCCGAGAAGCGCCTCAAGGGTTCCGTTGCCGCCGCCAAACGCGGCAGCTTTCTGGGACGGCTGTTCCGGCGCGGCGGCGTCAAGGCGATCATGCGCGACCGGCGGGGCTGCTGCGTCGTCGCCGTCTTGGTGCTGGTCGACAAGTCTGTGCCTCTCGATGGCATGGTGATGGAGATCGAGGCCGGCGGCGCGCTCTTCCGCCCTGCCTCGACCTATATCCTTGACCGAGGTCGCAGCGAAATCGTGCTTCGTTTCGCCGACCGCGAGGTCAGCGGCCGCATCAATGGCGTGAGCACGCTTGGTTACGACGTGACGTTCCACGCGCCATTGCCCGCGATCACTGTCGACATGGTCGTCCGCGACTTTGGGTCGGTCACGGCGCGCGCGCTCCGTGGCTGATCGCCGATCCAGACCATGAGCGGGCCACTCGACAGATTGCGCGCGAGCGCTGCTCTGGCTGCAACAGTTCCAGTAATTGCTCCGGCTCGGCCGCCGCCAACGGTGATTGAAACGGTAAGAAGCCCTTCCGCCACTGTCGCCACCTCTCCCGCCGGCCCTTCTACCACCGATACAGTTGGCCCAGTCCCGTTGCCCGCCGTCGTTGCAGCAGCTCTGCCGTCTGTCGTCGTGAAAAAAGACGAGCGGCGCGCGCCGGCCGCGGCCAGCCTTCAGCCGGCCGCCATCGATACCGGGAACCCTGCCGATTCGCTCCTGCCCGCCGCAGAGATCGCCTGTGCGCTGCTCTCCACCAGCCTTGCCTGGGGCGCTGTTCTCGCTGCGGGCGCTATTCCCGGCGTTCCGGCCTATGGCGCTGATTGGCTTTTGCCGTTTGGACTTGCGGGTGGCCTTGCGGCCATCGCCCAGGCCGGCCTCGCCGTCCGCCGCTGGCGCAAGGGCCTCGCAGCCCTCAAGGCGGTCGAGGAAAGTGCCCGGCGCAAGGGTGTGACCGATCCCCTCACGCGCCTTGCCAACCGCGCCGGCTTTCGCCTGCATGTCGAGGATGCGATGCTGGCGCGTGTCGAGGGACGACCGATCGGCGTCATCTACATCGATCTCGACCGCTTCAAGGAAGTGAACGACACGTACGGCCACGAGATGGGTGACAAGCTGCTTTGCGCGGTCACTGACCGTCTGGCAGAGCTTGCCGCCGGCCGCGCCATCGGTGCGCGTCTGGGCGGTGACGAGTTTGCGCTGGTGGTCACCGGTTGTGCCGATGCCGACGAGATCGTCGCATTGGGCGAGCAGATCAGCAAGAAGCTGGGCAATCCCTTCAACATCGACAGTGTCGAGCTCGGCATCGGCGGCTCGGTCGGCGTCGTGGTTGGGCCGGAGGATGGCGTCGATTATCCCGAACTGGTCCGCCGCGCCGATATCGCCATGTATCGCGCCAAGGCCGCCGGGCGCGGCACGTCCTTGCGCTTCGCGCCGAGCATGGAGGACGGTGTCCGCAAGCGGAAGAAGATGGAAGACCAGCTCCGTGGTGCGATCGAGCGCGGCGAAATGGAGATGGTCTACCAGCCCGTCTTCGCCTCGGACGGCGAGACAATCCGGGGTGTCGAGGCGCTGGTGCGCTGGGACAGCCCGGTTTTCGGCCATGTTTCACCCGGCGAGTTCATTCCGTTGGCTGAAGAAACCGGCCTCATCGGTGTGATCGGCGAATGGACCTTCAAGGTGGCGCTGGAGCATGCGAAAGACTGGCCTGACATCGGCGTTGCCATCAACGTTTCGCCGGCGCAGTTTCGTGGAAAGAACCTTGCCGAGCAGATCATCGACATGGTGGCCGCATCCGGTATCGAGGCCAAACGCATCGAGGTCGAGGTAACAGAAGGCGTGCTGATCCGCGACGCGGACCGGGCGGCAGCGACCATCGCCAAAATCAGGGGCGCGGGCATGCGCGTGGCGCTCGATGATTTCGGCACGGGCTTCTCGTCGCTCAGCTATCTGCGCCGCTTCCAGTTTGACAAGCTGAAGATCGACCAGGTTTTCGTGAAGACGCTGAGTTCGGAGCGGGGCGGCGGCTCCGGGTCGGCTGCGATCATCCACAATGTGGTGTCGCTCGGGCGGTCCCTCGGCCTGATTGTGCAGGCGGAAGGCGTCGAGACACTGGAGCATCATATCTTCCTGCGCGCCGCCGGCTGTCACTGTCTGCAGGGCTACTACTTCGCGCGGCCGATGCCGAAGCCTGAGTTCGATGCGTTTCTGGGCAGGAAGCGCGGCTTCATCGCGGAAGAGCGCCGCTTCGGTTGAGGCGCTCTAGTGCGCCAAGCCGCCGCCAGTCATCCTCGTCCGGGATCACGGCCACTGGACAGGCGATGCCGTAGAGTTCGCGCGCGACGAGCGCCGCCGTTACAATGATCGCGTCGCGCTTTCTGAGCAGGATTGCTGCTGGCGCGGTCTTGAGGCGAATGGCCTCCGCCAGGACCGATGAGCCGGAAGACGAACCCCGTGCCTCGCTCAGCATCAGCACGACCCCGGTCAGGATCATGCCGTGCTGCGGATGCCGCCGGTCAATCACCCGGCCTGTTGGCGCATCGAAGCCGCCCCAGAAGCTCAATGGCTCGTCGAGCTGCAGCAGAGGCGCGTCGAAATCACCATCGACGAGCATGATCGCGCCATCAGGGAGGCCCGTCATGTGCGCGTTGCCTTGCCGGCGCGCGCCGACAGCACGCAATCGGCAAGCGAGCCGAAAGCAACCTCGATGCCGAGATTACCCGGCGCGTAGTAGGCCCATTTGCCCGAGTTTGTCATGACGGCACCCTCGAACGGCCGCATCACGCTGGTGACGTATGTGCAGGTGTCGATCACCAGCGTCACGCCGGCGGCCTCCAGTTTCCCGCGCCAGCCACGCGTCTCGATACCCTCAAGCGTCTCGCGGCTGGTGTTGACA
Source organism: Beijerinckiaceae bacterium (assembly GCA_051652685.1). Classification (GTDB taxonomy): domain Bacteria; phylum Pseudomonadota; class Alphaproteobacteria; order Rhizobiales; family Beijerinckiaceae; genus JADCCX01. The sequence goes on along the minus strand of JBOFUS010000119.1, from coordinate 3,641 downwards.
TAGATCGGGATGGCCGTCGGTGGCCCTTCCAGCAGCGGCATCAGCCGTTCGAACTCCCCAATCGAGAAATGCGGCGTGCCAAGCGCCACCGCGCCAAGCCGGGCACCCGCACTGGCTGTCGAAAGCGCAGCGACGGCTTCATGCAGTTCATCCGCCGAAAAATGCATGAACCTGTCCGGTGCCTGCCCCTGCAATGCGGCCAGAAGTGAGGGCGCTTCCGGCGTCAGGCCGACGGCATGGAACATGGCAACGCCCCCGGAGGACGCCGCGACCGCGCCCATTGCCTTGAAATCATCCTCGGTCGTCTCGGGCGAAAGCCCGGTGATCACCGGGATATCCTCGCCACAGTGCCGGCCGATCAGATAGCCGACGGCAACTGCCGCAAGATCGGTCGCCATGTCGCCGGGCTTGACCGCGACATGGATGCGCGCCCGGCGGTTCTCGGTGAGATGCAGGCCATAGGCAGGCACAAGCCCGGTGATGGCGCAGGCCAGATCGATGAAATCGCCATAACGGTTGGTGCGGGCACCCAGCACCGAGTTGGCGAAGACAATGGCGTTCGATTCCGCCCAGGCCACCTGCTCGCCAAGCTGCGGCCGGAAGATCGTCTGGTAGGGAGCGCAGGTGAATGTCGGCGAACAGCCAAGCGCCAGGTGCTGCTCCATCAGCCGCTTGCCCGCGGTACCCAACGCGGGGTCTCCGTTAAACAACTCGGGATGGATCAGGTCCATCGAGCCCACATTCAGTGTCGTCGGCACTGCGACGCGGCCGCCGAGCGCCACCAGTTTGTCCACAAAATCGAGGCTGACGTCGCCATGATGCAGGCAACCGTCGATATGGGCGCGGCTGCAAGGCATGAAGCCGGGCGCGTCGACGGCTTCAGCGAAGCCGACTAAGAGGCGCATACAAAAAGCGGCTGCGCCGCCTTGTGCACCGGCGAGGAGGGATTTTTCGGATGGGGAGAGGGTCAGTGGCATGGGGTGAATGTGCTCAACTTTTTACCGTCGCCAGACCAAACAACGGTGCGGAGGCAAGAAGTTTTTTGTCATTCGTAAAAAGCGTCGCGCCGGCGCGTTGCGCAAGGGACATGTGGAGTGCATCGGGCGAACGTAAGCCATTGCGAAAATTGGCAATAAGCATGGCCCGGGCTAGCTCAAAATCACGAACCTCTAGCCGCATGCAATCTGTCTCCGCATGTAAAAAGCGATCCGCGCTCATTACAGCGCGCATAGCCTCTTCATCAGTCAGCAATTTCTCGCGTGACTTGCGGGCCAACGTCGCGACAACTTTAAGACGGACCAAATCGCTGGAAACAAGTGCAGCGCCTTGATTGCGAATAGTTTCCCTGACTGCCCGTGAGCTGTCTTCGGCAACGATCATGGCTACAACGACATTTGTATCGAGATAAAGTCTCAACGATCCCACTCGTCGCGCAATGCGCGCACAATTTCCACAGTGGTGGCGGATTGTCTGGATGGTTGGATGATCGCTTCTTCAAGCCACTTGAGCTTCTCATCCGACAGAGGCCCGGGAACTTCTCTCCGGGGTTTGATCTCCGCTACTTTTTCACCTGCACGGACGATGACAACAGGCTCTCCCTGCCGTGCAAGGTCGATTAACTCGGACAGCCGTGAAACCGCTTCGGTGATGCTGTGATGACCCATAGTCAGAGAGTAACTCCGATGAAGCGCGTGCGCAACAATCCCTCAAATCCGCCCCTCCAGCGGAAAAACCTTCGCCGGGTTGAGGTTCCATGCCGGATCGAACACCGCCCGTGCCCGCCTCATCTGGCCTCCCGCTCCAGCACGCCTGCAACCCAGCGGTTAAGGCTCACGCCCTCCCGCTTTGCCGCAGAAACCGCCGCGCGGTGCAAGGTCGGTTCCACCCGTACGACGAATTGTCCGGAGAAGGGCTTCTCGGGTTCCTCGCCACGCTCCTTGCAGAACGCCAGATAGTCCTCGACTGACTCGGCCAGTGCGTGTTTCAGTTCGCCAACCGATACGCCTTCGAAGGTGATCACGTCGCGCGTGTGCATCACCTCGCCGTGGAAAAGCTCAGCTTCCTCGTCGTAGGTTACGAGTGCGTCGTATCCCTTGTAACTCATCGTGTTCATGGACTTACACCGGCCTCCGAGAGAAAGCGCCTTACAGACCTGACTGCACCTTTGCTGGTTTCCTTCTGCGGATGCGGACGGTGGAACACAGCGCGCACTCCGTTAAGTGCGATTCGGACACGTGATCCTGAACCCTCGCTAACCTCTGCCCCGCAAGCGACCATCAGGGTTTCCACATCCCGCCAGACGATATCTGCACGCTCCGGTTTGTCGTAGATGTCCGAAAGGGTTGTCGCATGTTTCGCATTGAGTTTCATTTAGTATCATTTCACAGTATCGATCTCAATTCACAAGTGACCCTATCACCCCCTCAAATCCGCCCCTCCAGCGGAAAAACCTTCGCCGGGTTGAGGTTCCATGCCGGATCGAACACCGCCCGCGCGCGCATCTGCTGGTGCAGGTCGGCCGGGTTGAACTGGTGCACCATCAGATCCCGCTTCTCGATGCCGACACCATGCTCGCCAGTCAGGCAGCCGCCCACTTCGACACAAAGCCTGAGGATATCGTTGCCAGCCTCTTCAGCCTTGCGCGCCTCGTCCGGGTCATTGACGTTGTAGAGAATCAGCGGGTGCAGGTTGCCGTCGCCAGCATGGAAAACATTGGCCACGCGAAGGCCATAGTGCTTCACGATCCGGTCGATGCCGACAAGAACCTCCGGCAGGCGACTGGTGGGAATCGTGCCATCCATGCAAATGTAATCGGCAATGCGGCCCGTGGCGCCGAAGGCAGATTTTCGGCCTTTCCAGATCGCGGCGGTCTCGATGGCGGATCGGGATTCCTTGATCACCCTGACGCCATGCTGCTGCGAGATCGCCACGATCTTGGCAAGCATCGCATCCATCTCGGCGTCCGAGCCTTCCACCTCGATGATCAGCAAGGCCTCCACATCAAGAGGGTAGCCGGCCTTGGCAAAGGCTTCACAGATCTCGACTGCCTGCTTGTCCATGTACTCCATCGCCACGGGCACGACTCCTGCCGCGATGATGGCCGCAACACAGGCACCGGCTTCCGCCGCGCTGTCGAAGCCGAAGAGCACCGGGCGCGCACCCTCCGCCAACGGCAGGATGCGCAACGTCGCCTCGGTGATGATGCCAAGCTGTCCTTCCGAACCGCAGACGAGGCCCAGCAGATCGTAGCCCGGCGAATCCATGGCCGCTCCGCCAATATCGACGACAGAACCATCGAACATCACCATGCGCACGCCGAGCAGATTATTCGTGGTGACACCATACTTGAGGCAGTGCGCCCCACCGGAGTTCATCGCGATATTGCCGCCGATGGAACAGGCAAGCTGCGACGAGGGGTCCGGCGCATAGAAAAATCCATCCGGGGCCACATGGGCCGACACCGCAAGGTTTGTGACACCCGCCTCGACGCGGATGGTGCGATCGGCGAAATTCGTCTCGAGGATGCGATTCATCTTGGAAACGCCGATAACCACAGCATCCTCCTGCGGCGTGGAGCCTCCGCAAAGCGACGTACCAGCGCCGCGTGGCACCACGGGCACGCCGTTGTCGACACAGAATTT
>JBOFUS010000118.1:0-4630 GCA_051652685.1 Beijerinckiaceae bacterium | reverse complement strand
CTGCTCAATCCCGGACGCTTACCGAGCCTTGAGCAGGGCCGAACCGTTGAGGGAACGGCACTTGCGGCGACGTAGGGAAGAGATGCCAAACCGGGTTGCAACTTGTACGATGACCTGACAAGGTGTGAGGGTCGACTTTCAGGAAGCTCCATGCCCGCTCTCTCCCACACCGAACTCAAGGCCCGCATCGGTGCCGGCCTGCTGTCATTCCCGGTCACGTATTTCACGCCGTCAGGTGATTTCGACGCGAAGCGCTATGCGCCTTCCGTCACCCGCGCGGCCCATGCGGGCGCTACGGCCTTGTTTGCTGCCGGCGGCACCGGCGAATTCTTCTCATTGGCGCCCGACGAGTTTCCCGCCGTCATCAAGACAGCAGTGGACGCCGCGAAAGGTTCCGGTGTGCCGATCCTCGCCGGCTGTGGCTATGGCACGCGTCAGGCTGTGCAATACGCCAAAGCTGCGGAGGCTGCGGGCGCGGATGGGCTGTTGCTGCTGCCGCAGTATCTCATCTTCGCCGAGCAGGAGGGCCTTTTCCGCCATGTGAAGGCCGTCTGTGACGCCGTGCGGATCGGCGTCATTGTCTATAATCGCGACAATTGCGTGCTGATGCCCGACACACTGGCGCGGTTGGCGGAGGCCTGCCCCAATCTCATCGGGTTCAAGGATGGCCATGGCGACATCGAGCTGATGCTCAGGATCACGTCACGGATGGGCGACCGCTTCGTCTATGTTGGCGGCATGCCGACGGCGGAGGTGTTTGCCGCAGCCTATCTCGCCACCGGCGTGACGACCTATTCGTCTGCTGTCTACAATTTCATTCCCGGCCTCGCGAATGACTTCTACAAGGCGCTCCGCGCAGGCGAACAGGCCACGATGGACCGGATCACCCGCGACTTCTTCTGGCCCTATCTCGCCATCCGCAACCGCGCCAGGGGATACGCGGTTTCCATCGTCAAGGCAGGCATGCGCGTGCTGGGCGATGATCCTGGCCCTGTCAGGTCGCCGCTCACGGACCTGACGGCGGAAGAAGATGCGATGCTGAAGGCGCTGCTCGACAAGATCGGCGCGCCGAGGCTTGGCTGAGCGCTGACTGGAGGCAGACCATGAGCATCGTTTTCTCGCGCCTTGGCGATATGACACTGTCGCTCGGCGAAGGCCCTGTCTGGGACGACCGTCGCGGCTGCGTTTTCCTTGTCGATATCCGTGGCATGGCCGTTCACGCCATCGGTCTTGATGGTGCAGGGCATCGCAGCTGGCCCATGCCGGAGCTGGTGGGTTCTATCGGGCTTGGCGAGAGCGGCCGGCTCATCGTGGCGTTGGTCGCAAGCCTCGCTGTACTCGATCCCGACAGCGGGTCGCTGACGCCGCTGACGACGATCCCCGGCGAGCTGCCCACCAACCGCCTCAACGACGGCAAGGTTGGGCCGGACGGCGCTTTCTGGGTCGGCTCCATGGACAATGGCACGGCCGACCGCAAACCTGTCGGCTCGCTCTACCGGGTGGATGGCAAGGGCCATGTCACCAGGGTCATGGATGGCGGGCTGATCGTCTCCAACGGTCTGGCCTGGAGCGGCGATGGCCGCACCATGTATCATTCAGACAGCAACGCCCGCTGGATCGACCGGGCGGATTTCGACGCCGCCACAGGGGCTATCACCAACCGCGTCCGCATCGCCTCGGACATTGCTGGCGAAACCGGCCGGCCGGATGGCGCGGCGGGACTTGCCGACGGGCGGTACCTCAGCGCGGGTGTCTCGGCCGGTGTGCTGAACATCTGGTCGCGGGATGGTGTCGTCGAGGAGACTTTCCCGTTCCCTGCGCCGGCGCCCACCATGCCCTGCTTTTGTGGTGAGGATCTGCGTACGCTCGTTGTCACCACGCTCCAGCCAGGCCCCGACAGGCCACTGAGCCCGCTTTCGGGGCAGGTTTTCATCGGTCGCGCTCCGATGGCGGGGGCGAGGGTGCATCGCTGGAAGGATGCTTGAACAATCGGCAAATACTGCGGGCCTGGGCGTTGCCTGATATGTTGAAAACAGCCAATTCAGCTAATTCAGGGAAGCTAATGACCCGATTTTCGTTGACCGACCTTGGCAACAAATCCGGCGCTGTGACGGAAGCCGCCTTTCGCGGACCAGTGACGATCACCGACCGCGGCAGGCCGAAGTTCGTGCTATTGACGACTGAGGATTATGAGCGGCTTCAGCAGAAGCAGCAGCGCTTGCATCTCAACCTCGATACGATGACAGCCGAAGAGCTTGCATTCTTTGCGGATGGGTTGAGAGACCCCAACGACAAGAGCGAATGACCGCGACGAGGCCCGCTGCCCATGCCCAACCCCGAACTCCTGACCCTCCGCGCCGGCCTGATCGAACTCGATCTCTGGCCTGACCTTGGCGGCTCGTGGGTGGCATTTCGCCATGCCGGCACACATCTCTCGCAACCCCTTGTCGAGACCTGGGCCGAGGAGCGCAACCCCTCGAAGCTCGCGGGTTTCGCCTGTGGGCCGTGGTTCAACCGCATTCCGGAGGGGCGTTTTCCCTTCGAGGGCAAGGACTACACCGTGCCGGTGGACCGGCCGGACCTGAAGGCTGCCACCCATGGCTTCATTCGCCTTCGCAAGCCCATGATTGCCCGGAAAGATGCGACATCCGTCAGTTTTGTCGACGACTACGATGATCCGCGTTCGCCCTTCCGTTATCGCTCGCAGCTCGATTTCAGCCTCGACGCGCGCGGCATCACATCGCGCCTCGTCATGGAGAACACCGGCGCGCGCATGCCGTACGCCGTCGGATTTCATCCGTTCTTCCGGCGCACCGAGGGTCTGACACTGACCATTGGAGCGGATGGATACCTTGAGAACGACGAGACGGTGTTGCCGGGCAAATGGCGCGACATGGCAAGCCGCCAGAGCCTGCTCACCGGCGCGCCGAGACTTGATCTGATTGGCCTCAACAACAGTTTCACCGGCTGGCGGCAGCCTGCGCGGCTCGCCTGGTCCGACCTCGGGCTGGAGGCTGTGCTCTCGGCCGAGAGTTCGCAGCCTCTGCTGCTGCATCTCTTCGCCCCGCCGGACCGGGAAATCCTCTGCCTCGAGCCGGTCACCAACGCCGCCGATGTGATCCATCGCCGGGCTTTTGCCAGATACGGCGACATGGCAGCGCTTGACCGGGGCCAGCAGATTTCCCTCTCCATGCGCATCGATATCGGGCCATTGACGGGCCGCTGAAGTTGTCAGACAGACAGGGCCAAAACCTCTTGTTGTCATACAAATCTATGCTATTCAGCGGGCGAACCGCTACCTGAACGCCCGAAAGGCGCTTTGTCCCATGGCCATCACCGCAGCCACGCTTTCCCGTTCCGTCCTCTCGGTTCCGCCGCTGGCGAGGAGCGCGGACCTGTCACTGTCGGCTGCGGGAAACCGTGCACAATGCGATCACTTGCGCGCTGGCGGCGTCACGAGCTTTCTGTGGGGCGGCAATGCCAACCTCTACAACATGGGCGTGATGGAGTTTGCGCCTTTCCTCGACATGCTGGACGGGATTGCCCATCCGGGCGACTGGCATATCCCTTCTGTCGGGGCCGATTTCGGCAAGGCCATAGACCAGGCAAAACTGCTCAAGGGACGCAGCGCCTTCCCGACCGCGATGCTGCTGCCGTTACGCTTTCCCGCCACCGCTGACGGTATCGCGGAAGGCATGGCCCGCATCGCCGACGCCATGGGAAAGCCGATCATCGCCTACGTCAAGGACGATGGATATGTGGAAGCAGCCGCACTCGGGCGCATGGTCCGTTCCGGCCATATCTGTGCTGTAAAGTATGGGACCGTGAAAGCGACGCCTGCGAATGATCCAGCGTTGCGCGCCATCGTCGACAGCGTCGATCCCACGCTCGTCATCTCCGGCATCGGTGAGCGGCCGGTGATCGACCACTTCACGGGCTTTCGCATCCGCAGCTTCACCTCAGGTTGCGTTTGCATTGCACCGCGCCTGTCCATGGACATTCTCGCGGCGCTGACGCGGGGCGACGTCAAGTCCGCTGCTGCCATCCGCGAAGCTTTTATGGTGCTGGAAGACCTGCGCGACGCCCATTCGCCGCTGCGCGTGCTGCACGAAGCGGTTCGCCTCTCTGGAGTGGCACCGACAGGGCCAATGCTGCCGATGCTCTCCAGCATCACGGATGCCGAGGTTCTGGCAAAGATCGAGGTTGCCGCCAAAGCCCTGCTTCAGGCAAATATGGCAGCACTCCAGCAGAAAGCCGCCTGAGCATCATGACGATACGATCCCTGAACCGTGTTCTCCTGACAGGTGCCGCCGGGCGCATCGGCCGCGTCATGCGTGAGCGGCTGGCCGGCAAGTTTCCGGTGCTGCGCCTGTCGGACATTGTAGATCTTGGACCTGCGCGGGCCGGCGAAGAGATCGTATCCTGCGATCTCACCGACGCGGCCGGCATGGAGAAGCTCTGCGAGGGTGTTGACGCCGTCGTGCATTTTGGCGGCTGCCCCAACGAGGACAGCTGGGATGAACTCATCCCCGCCAACATCGTCGGCCTGATCAACCTGTTCGAGGCCGCCCGCAAGCAGGGTGTGGACCGCGTGCTGTTTGCCAGCTCCAACCATGCCATCGGCCTTTAT
>JBOFUS010000117.1:0-28093 GCA_051652685.1 Beijerinckiaceae bacterium | reverse complement strand
AACGCAGCTTCGGTTGCCGAACTCTTGTCGGTGTTTGCCCAATCCTCGCCCCCAGCGGCAAAACAGACCCTTCAACCGCGCCTTCGCTTGTTCTATGACACCCTCGCTGCGCGGTTGTGCGCTGCACCAGGGGTCAGCGATGACGGGTCTTGTCACGGTTTTCGGCGGTTCGGGCTTTCTTGGGCGGCATGTGGTGCGGGCGCTGGCGAAGCGGGGCTGGCGCGTGCGTGCCGCCGTTCGCCGGCCGGACCTCGCGGGCCATCTCCAGCCCATGGGCGCGGTCGGGCAGATCATGCCGGTGCAGGCGAACCTGCGTTATCCCGACTCGGTTGCAAGCGCCTGCGTAGGTGCCGACGCTGTGGTAAATCTCGTTGGCATCCTCTTCGAAACCGGCCGGCAGAGCTTCGACGCCGTGCAGGCGGAAGGGCCGCGCGCCATCGCGAAAGCCGCGGCCAAGGCCGGGGCGAAGTCGCTCGTGCATGTCTCGGCCATCGGCGCGGATGCGGATTCGCCCGCTGCCTATGCCCGCACCAAAGCCGCGGGCGAGGCGGCAGTGCTGGCGGAGTTTCCGGGCGCGGTCATCCTGCGCCCCTCCATCGTCTTCGGCCCGGAGGACAATTTCTTCAACCAGTTCGCGGCACTCGCCCGCATGTTGCCCGCCCTGCCGCTGATTGGCGGTGGCGAGACGAAGTTTCAGCCCGTCTATGTGGGCGATGTGGCCGAAGCCGTGGCCATCGCGGTTGAAGGCGGAGCGAAGACCGGTGTGCCCTATGAGCTGGGTGGCCCAGCGGTGAAGAGCTTCCGCGAGATCCTCGAGTACATCCTCAAGGAAACCGGGCGGAACCGGCTGCTGGTGCCGATCCCCTTCCCCATCGCGGAAATCCAGGGCCGCGTGCTGGGCATGTTGCCCAAGCCGCTGCTCACGCTCGATCAGGTGCTGATGCTGAAATCGGACAACGTGGTATCCGACGGCACACGGGCTGCTGGCCTGACGCTGGAGGGACTGGGCATCGCGCCGACCTCGGTCGAGGCCATCGTCCCGGAATATCTCTACCGCTTCCGGAAAGCCGGCCAGTTCGACAAGGCACGCCCCGTCTGACCGGCGCTTTGACCGGTTACCGTCATCGGCCCGCAACACAAGAGCGATCCAACCGCCAGAGCAAGTTTTTCAATCAGCCCAGGAACAGGCGGAGCGTGCATGGCCGATGTGGATGTCGTGGTGGTGGGTGCAGGGCCGGCCGGCTTGTCGGCGGCGTTGTCGCTCCGGCAGAGCGAACTGAACGTTGTTCATGTCGAGGCACGCGACCGCATTGGCGGGCGCACGCACACGATGGCTATCGGCAAGCATACGGGCATTGATGCGGGCGCGCACTGGCTGCACGCCGGGCGGTCCAATCCGCTCCGGGCGGAGGCCGCGCGGCTGGGCGTGGCGCTGCTGGCGGCAGATAAATGGCCCATCGTCATCGATGGCGAGGAGATGCTGGGCACCATCGGCCAGATGAAGCTGTGGCGCGCCTGGCGCAAGATCGACAGCGGCATCTGCCGCATCGCCGAGCGCGAGCCCGACGCCGCCGCCAGCCGCGCCTGCGATCGCTCTGACCGCTGGAGCCTGCTGGCGGCCGAACTGCACGGCACACACGCCTGCGGCATTTCGCTCGACCATGTCAGCGTCGAGGATTTCGCCAACGCCGTCGACAGCGAGGATCGCTTCGTCGAGGGCGGGCTCGGCGCGCTGGTGGCGGCTGCAGGCTCGGAGGCGACGCCAAAGCTTGGCGTCACAGTGCTGGCCGTCGATGACGCGGCGGATGGCGTGATCGTGCGCACCACCGCCGGCGACATCCCGGCGCGCGCCGTGCTGCTCACGCTGCCAACAACATTGATCGCGAAGGGTAGCCTGACCTTCGGCGGCGGATTGCCGGAGGCGCATCTGGCGGCGGCGACAGACCTGCCGCACGGCGCTTACGAACGCCTCGTGTTCACGCTGGGCGATGATCCCTTCTCCGAGGAGCGCGACCGCGCGGTGATCCTGCTGAATGACGCGAACAAGTCATTTTACATGCTGGCTGGCGCAGGCGGGCGCGGCGTGCATTTTGCCGATTTTGGCGGCGACGAGGCACGCGAACTGGCAGCGGCCGGCATCGATGCCATGGCCGAGGCGACGCAGGAGTGGCTGGACATGCAGGTGGGCTCCGCCGCCGCGCGCAGCCTGAAGCCGCTGCACGCCAGCCACTGGAGCAGCGACCCGCTGTCAATGGGGGCATGGTCCGTGGCAAAGCCCGGCCGCGCCTCCGCCCGGCTGGAGCTGCGCGCACCGGTACGCGAGCGCATCTGGTTTGCGGGCGAAGCAACCAGCGTGGAACAATGGGGCACGGTGGGTGGTGCCTGGCTGGAAGGCCAGCGCGCGGCCCGCGAGATCGCCGCGACCCTGTCCGGCAAACGCACGGGCAGCTTCGCGTCGTTCATTTCGTCGTTCCGGCCAAAACGCAGCAAGATGCGCGCGCGGAACCTGACGTAGCTTAAGAGGCAACCTTCCAGTTTTGAAGGAAATCAGGCCGCCTTGGCACCTTCAACAGGTTGGGTGAGGATCGAGTATATCACATCCGCATCCCGCGATGCCCGCAGTCTCGCAGTCACGAGCGGATTGCGCAGAAGGCGCGCCACCCGCGAAAGGCCCTTCAGATGGTCGGCACCGGCATCTTCCGGCGCAAGCAGAACGAACACCAGATCGACCTGCTCACCGTCCAGCGCCTCGAAATCGATGGGCCGGTCGAGGCGTGCAAAGATGCCGAACAGCTGATCCAGCCCCTCGAACTTGCCGTGCGGAATCGCGATCCCGCCGCCGATACCGGTTGATCCGAGCCGTTCCCGCTGGAGAAGCGCATCAAAGATGATGCGGGCTGAAATCCCGGATTTCAGGCTCGCCTGCTCCGCAACGGCTTCCAGAAGTTGCTTCTTGCCTGCGACCTTGAGGGACGGCATCACCGCGCCCCGTGTCAGAAGTTCATCAAGCGGCATGTGACTCGCTGCCCCTGTCCCCGGATGACGACGGAACCGCCGCCTTCCGAACTGTTCGCGGTCCAAGGGACCGCGCCTTCCTGAAATGCCCTGAACCCCGAGCCGCCATCAGGCAGCCAGATCAATCCAGCCTATCGCGCCATCCCGCCTGTCCTGCAGGATATTGACGCGACCCGTCCCCACGTTGCGAAACACATAGCTGGAAAGATGGTGGGTTTCCATCCATTGAATCGCATCCTCCACCGACATGGTCCCGAGGCTCTCAACCTTTTCGGCCACGATGGGCCGGGCGTCGCCGACGATCTCCGGCTCGGCCGCCACGCTTTCCTCCGCAAGGTACGGCGGTGCGCCGTCCATGAGCTCAGCCCCATCGGCATAGGCGGTGCGTTTGCGCTTGTCGCGCCGAAGCTGCTTGCCGATGCGCTCGACCACCTGGCTGACGCTGCCATGGGCGTCATAGCCCTCGCCGCTCACCTTCATGACCGCGCCTGTGTCGAGGTGCACGGTACAGTCCGCCTTGAAGCCGGTGCCCTCGCGCTCGACAGTGACCCGGCTTGAAAACCCTCCGCCGAAGTATTTGGCCACCGCCTCCCGGACCCTGTCCGCCGCCTGGCCGCGCAACGCCTGTCCGATGTCGAGATTTTTGCCCGATACCCTGACGTCCTGGTCCCGGTTACGCATCTCGAACGCCTCCCGCGCCTTGCGACTCAGATGCGGGTGCACGTGAACCTCCGGCCATTGCGACAAACGTATGAAGGGCCTCCGGGGCTGTCAATGCGCAGTACCGACAGGACGCCGGCGCGGCTGCGGTCTAGCGGCCTGACATCGCGCGCTTCTCGCGCCGGCGCATGGCGGATGAAGGAATCCGCATGGCTTCGCGGTACTTTGCGACAGTTCTTCTGGCAATATCAACACCTTGAGCCCTTAATGCATCGACCAGTGCGTCATCGGACAGGACCTTCTCCGTGCCTTCCTGCTCGATCAGTTGCCGGATGCGATGGCGCACCGCTTCGGCCGAATGGGCCTCCTCGCCGGCCGCACCCGCGATGGCCGAGGTGAAAAAATAGCGCATTTCGAACAGGCCGCGGGGTGTCGCCATGTGTTTGTTGGATGTCACGCGCGAAATCGTGGACTCATGCAGGCTCACCGCCTCGGCGATGGTCTTGAGATTGAGCGGGCGCAGATGTTCCACGCCGTACATGAAGAAGCCATCCTGTTGCCGCACGATCTCGGTCGCGACCTTGAGGATGGTCCGCGCGCGCTGCTCGAGGCTGCGCGTCAGCCAGTTGGCGCTGGCCCAGGCCTCGTCGATAAATTGCTTGCCAGCGGCATCCTTGGTGCGGTTGACCTTGGCGTAGTAGGCGCGGTTGGCGATCACGCGCGGCAGGGCGTCGCTGTTGAGCTCAACCGACCAGCCGCCGTCGCTGGCTGTCCGCACCATGACATCCGGGATGACAGTGGGCGCAGGCGCGCCGCCGTGGAGCATACCGGGCTTGGGGTTGAGCCTGCGAATCTCGGCCACCATTTCGGCGAGATCATCTTCATCGACGCCACAGATCTTGCGCAGCAGCGGGTAATCACGGCGGGCCAGCAGGTCGAGGTGCCCGATCAGCGTCGCCATGGCCGGGTCGTAGCGATCCTTCTCTTTCAGCTGAAGTGCCAGACATTCCGCAAGGGTTCGCGCGCCAACGCCCGCCGGATCGCAGGCCTGCACCAGTGCCAGCACGCTCTCCACGTCCTCTTCGTCGGCGGACAGGCGCGCAGCAATCTCCGCAACCGATTCGCCAAGATATCCTGCATCATCGACAGAATCGATGATTGCGGCGGCGATTCCCTGATCGGCAAGCGTACGAAGCTTTGGCCGCACCTGTCGCTCCAGATGTTCGCGCAGCGTCAGGTCGGCGGAGTCGAACTCTTCGCGCTCGCCGTCGCCGGCCTCGAAAGAGCCACCCGACCCCAGGCGTTGCCCGCCGTCCAGCGTTGGCAGACTCGGCCCGTCAAGGCTCGGTTCACCACGCGTCGGGCCGGCTTCGTCGGGAAAGGAATTCGACAGGTCCGTGCCGATCTCACCCTCGATCGACTGACGATCCACCCGCAGCTCATCATTGGCCCAGTCGCCATCGACGGCATCCACCGGTGTCGTCTCGCGCTCCGGCTCATGGAACGGCGCATCATCCGGGTCAGCCGTCCTTTCGAGCAGCGGATTGCGCTCCAGCTCCGCGTCAACGAAATCCTGGAGCTCGATGGTGGACAGCTGCAACAGCTTGATCGCCTGCAGAAGCTGCGGCGTCATCACCAGGGATTGCGTCTGCCGGAATTCGAGGCGTGGCCCGAGCGCCATGGTTTTCCAAATGGTTGATCTGGCATCGCGCCAGTTGCGGACCGTACGGCACGGTCCTTGCTTCACGGTTAAGCGCTGGATGCGAACTTCGGTCAAGGGGCATCGCGGGCGCTTGCGTCCGTTGGCGGTTCAACCTATTTTCAATGGCCTTTCCAAAGCCCGGTCACCGCATTGTTGAAACCTGATTTTCGCGCCCTGCGCCCACGGCCGCTTCAGCCGCCTCCCGCCCGGCCTGAAAGCGAGCGGGACGATGAAGCGCGGTTTCTGAAATCGTGGCTGGAAAGCCCGCTGAAGACCGGCGCAGTCGCCCCATCCGGAAAAGCACTCGCCGCCAAGATGGCGGCGGCGATCGATCCCGTCATCCCTGGACCGATCATCGAGCTCGGCCCCGGGACAGGTCCGGTCACTGCGGCATTGCTGGCACGTGGCATTGCGCCGCAGCGGCTGACGCTCATCGAATACAGCCCAGACTTTGCAAAGCTGCTGAGCGAGCGCTTCCCCGGTGTGAACGTGATCCAGGGCGACGCCTATGCGCTGGCGGAGACACTCGCCGGCAGAATTGATGGGCCGGTCGCGGCCATCGTCTCGAGCCTGCCCCTGCTCACGCGACCGGACAAGCAGCGGTTGGCCTTGCTGGAAGAGGCGTTCAATATGATGCTGCCCGGCAGTCCGTTCGTGCAGTTCACCTACATGAACGCGTCGCCGATTCCGTTGGTCGGCGGCTTCGAATCAACGGTCTCGCGTCGCATCTGGAAGAACCTGCCGCCAGCCCGCGTCTGGACCTATCGCCGCCCGACAGTCTGAGCGGGCCGCCCGTCGGATCAGGCTGCGAAACGGTTCGCCTCAGTGCCGTAGTAGGCAATGTACTTCGGGTCGATGTCGGCAACCCTCAGGATCATCAGCACATCCACCGTGCCGAACTGCCGGTCTACCACCGCGCCGTCGCCGACCTTGGCACCAAGCCGCATGTAGCCTTTGACCAGAGGCGGCAAAGACGTGAGTGTCCGGCGCATATCGATGTCTTCCTTGCGGGCAAGGTTCATGTCGACGCGGCGCGACGGAACGGCCCGGGCATCCCATTCCACTGACGGGCGCGCATTGTGGTGCAGGAATGCGAGTTCCTGACCGAGCTTCTTCGGATCAGCACCCTCGAACGACACACAACCGAAAAGAACATCCATCTTGTGATGGAGGACATAGGCCCAGATGCCCTGCCACAGCAGTTCCACCGTCTTCTTGGTGCGGTACGCCGGCAGGACGCAGGAGCGCCCGAGTTCGAGAAAACGCTGGCCGGGATGGCGGCGGACCAACGATCCGATGTCGAACTCCGAGGCGGTATAGAAGCCGAAATGCGATTCTGCCACGGACTGGCGCAGCAGCCTGTAGGTGCCGACCACCTTTGGCTTCACCCGCTTCAGAGGGCCGGACTTGAAGGCGTGGTCGATGACGAGCAGATGGTCGCAGACCCGGTCGAAGGCATCCTTGTCCCGGCGCGTCAACATCGCCGCCGGGTTCGCCTTCGCCGACATCTCGTCATAGAAAACCTTGAAACGAAGCCGCTGCGCCTTGCGGATCTCCTTCCGCGTGGTGGCCAGCCGCACCTCCAGCGAGCCCAGCCGGCCGAGCGTGACCGGAAGACCATAGGTCTCACGCACGACGCGCTTGCCGAACGGGATCACGTTCGCGGAGCCGCCGAGCATAGGCCGCATGGTCTCCATGACCTTGCGGAAATTCGCACTCATCGCTTCCGGAATCACGCGCTGGCCTCATGCTTGTCGTAGCTAATGAGCAATCCACTCATTGCCGACAGATTTGTGACATCGCCCGCAGATTCACGCGGCCTCCGCTGCACCCGTCTGGGCACGCGCCGCCGCGATGAAGCGTTCCAGCGCCAGCCTGTCGATGGGCTTTGAGAGAAAAACATCAAATCCCGCCGCCAGCGCTTGCTCGCGGTCCTGTGGAAAGGCATTGGCCGTGACCGCCGCCATCGGCAGCCGACGGCAACCAGCGGCGGCCTCCGCGGTACGATAGGCACTTGCGACACCCTTGCCGTCGCGTCCCGGCATGCGCATGTCGAGAAGTGCTGCCCGGAACGGCGCGCCTGTTCCCGCGAGCGTCGGCAGCAGGGCGCCGAGCGCCGCCTCGCCGTCGTGTACGCGGGTCACTGTTGCGCCGAGGCGTTCGAGGAGGCGTGTGGCAAGAAGCGCGTTGATATCATTGTCTTCGGCGAGCAAAACCGGAAATGGCTCGGCAGAGCGCGGTGCAGACACTTCCGGCTGCAACGGCGCTGCGGCGAGGCAGCCAGAACCAGGGGTCAGCCGCGCCAGAAGAGAGCGGGGTCGCACCGGCTTGACGAGATAGCCGTCGAATCCGGCATCCGTCGGCGAGCCGAACTGACGACGCTCGTAGGGTGACAGCAAAACCAGCCGACGGGTCACGCCCGCCTGTCGCGCAACGGTGGCCAGCTGGCGCGCCTCATCGCCGCCAAGACCGCAATCGATCATCGCGGCATCGAACCGGGTCTGCGTGACCGCCGCAAGCGCCGCATGCAGGCTCTCGACAGCCACCACATGTGCCCCCTGCTCCCGCAGGCGCGCGGCCATGAAGCGGCCTTCGAAAGGCCCGGCGCTGACGATCAGCAGACTTTGCCCCTCAAGGTCGCGGGGTTCAGGTGGCTCAGCCGCCCCGCCAAGCGCAACGCGCATCGGAAGCCGCAACGTGAAGCGTGAGCCCTCGCCCAGCCGGCTCTCGACCATCACGACGCCGCCCATCTGCTCTGCCAGCCGGCGCGAGATGGCAAGGCCGAGACCTGTGCCGCCGTGGCGGGAATCAGCGGCACCATCCACCTGTTCGAACTCCGCGAAGATGGCGTCCAGCCGGTCGGCTGGAATGCCCGGCCCGGTATCGGCAATCTCGAAATTCAGTCCCTCGGGCTGCTGTTCGACCGACAGGCCAACGCCGCCGCTTTCAGTGAATTTGACCGCGTTGCCGGCAAGATTGAGCAGGATCTGCCGCAGGCGTGCGCCGTCGCCGAGCACCCGACGCGGGGTGGTGGGATCGATGGACAGTGCGATCTCGAGTCCCTTGCCTTGCGCGCGGGGCGCAAGAAGCTCAACCACACCTTCAACCACCTGGCGGATATCGAATTCGTCTTCTGCGATTTCGGCCTTTCCGGCCTCGATACGGGAAAAGTCGAGGATTTCGTCGATGAGCGTCAGAAGCGCCTCTCCCGACGTCTTCACAGCGCGCACATAGGTAATCTGTTCGGCTGACATCGACGTGTCGAGCAGCAGGTCGGCCATCCCGAGCACACCGTTCAGGGGAGTGCGCACCTCGTGGCTGACGGTGGCGAGGAAGCGGCTCTTGGCTTCATTGGCGGCTTCGGCGCGGCGACGCTCGCTGACGTCGCGGCCGACGGCGAAGCGCTCGACCACGCGGCCTTCGCGGTCCCGCACGGGGATCACGGACCAGCTCAGACAGCGTTCACCATCAGCGCCATGCAGCGTGTCTTCGCCCTGGGCCGACCAGCGATTCTCGCCGATAAGGCGCGCCTCTCCCTCACCGAGCGTGAAGCGGGTGCCAAGCAACTGATCCGCCTCTGTGCCCGCGGCGGCGGCATAGGCCGGATTGACCATTGTAATCGAACCCGAGAGATCGCGGCGAACAACCAGATCGCTTTGTGTCTCGATCAGCTGGCGTTGGCTCTCCAGCGTCTCGGTGACAGCAAAGAGCTGGTCGGACAGTGCCTCGCATTGCGCATCCGCTGCCTTTGCACGCGATTCTGCCGCGAGCGCCTCGCGCAGCAGCCATACGGCCGCCAGTACCGCTGCACCAGCAGCAGCAAGCGCCACATATGCGACAGCCTGTCCGGTCAAAAAATCCACAACAACCACCTCCGACTTGGGCAGCATCGTGGTGGAGAAGCGTTGACGAAGGATGCAGCGGGTGTGACCAACAGGCCACAGTAACCCCCATGAACCGCCCTTTCGTCCAGCCGTCGCGCTGCTTGGTTCAGGAAAGGTTGAGAAAGCCGGTCGGATTGAGCGCGCCGACGGCAATGCCGGTCCAGTTGCGCAGCACAGGGTTGAGCAGCGGAGCAAGGCCAGCCTGCTCAGGCTCGCTTAACGGCAGAAACCGCGCGATGACCGCCGCCATCATGATTTCTGCCGCACGTGTCGCGCCGTCGTCGCATTTGATGGCGACGCCGAAACCCAGCTCCGGTAGCGCGGCGCAATAGACGCCCTCTGCGCCGACCTTGACAAACGCCCGCGCCCGCAGGAGTTCCATCAGGCGCGTGTCGAAGCGTTCCGTTCCGGCCACAAAGAATGGCTCTGCCGCCACGGCCATCCTGATGCGCGCCGCCGCCTTTGACCGTTCCGGGCCGAGGCCGTGCCCCGTCGCGAAGCGCGCGAAGCCCAGCGCCAGCGCCCGCAGCGGGATCGCGTGGGTGGGGATCGAGCAGCCGTCAACGCCCGCCGCCGCATCGCCCAGCGGGTAGCCGGTCATCGACGACACTGCGCCGATCACCTCCCGCATCGTAGGGTGGTTGGCTGCGACATATCCCGCCGGATCGATGCCTTCAGCGCAGGCAACGCAGACGAAGCCCGCGTGCTTGCCCGAACAGTTGTTGTGGAGTGTGGTTGGCTCAGCGCCGGCCCGCGCCAACGGATAGGCTGCACCGGCCCGCATCGGCCAATGCGCGCCGCATTCGAGCGTGTTGCTGTCTCTTCCAACCTTGGCGAGCATCGCTGCAGCAGTAGCCGCATGCGCCTCCTCGCCATTGTGAGAGGCGCAGGCGAGCGCGATCTCGGGATTCGTCAGCCCGAAGCGATCCACCGCGCCGCTCTCGATCAGCGGAAGCGCCTGCAAGCCCTTGATGGCGGAGCGCGGAAAGATTGGCCGGTCAATGTCGCCGATGGAAAGCGCCACGCTGCCGTCGGCGTCCAGCACCGCAACCGCTCCGGTATGGACGGATTCAGGAACACCGCCACGCATAACCTCGACAAGAACGGGATTCGACATGGTTTGGCCCCTCAGGCGCTGACCCGCGCAGCGCGCAGCCGGCCCCGCGCGAAGACGACGAAGATCACCAGCAACACAGCCGCGAAACCGTACCATGTGCCGGCGTATTGCAGGTGATTGTTGGGAATGCGCGAGATCATCTCGCGCGGATCGATACCGACCGGCGGCGTGAGACTGCCCACCGCGCGCTCCTCGTCGATGAAGAAATCGGCCACACGGCCGAGACCGACCGCTTTCGCCATCGCCTCGGGATCGCGCGAGAACCAGTCCCCCTTCGCCGCGTTGTCCGCAGGAACGAAGGCACGGGGCTTTTCGGCCAATCGCATGAGGCCCGTAACGGTGCGAAGCCCCTCCGCTGTCGGGATGGCAGGAGGACGGAAATCCGCGCCAGACGGCACGAAGCCACGGTTGACGAAGACAATCGCACCGCCCTCGGTCGCCAGCGGTGTCATCCAGAAAAAGCCGATGCCGCTCGGCCCCGTTGCGCCCTTGGCCGCAGGCAGTGTGACACGCACCGGCACACTGCGGTCGGCAAAAAAGCGCCCGGCGATGGTGACGCGCGTGAGTTCTGCGATCATTTCGCCGCCTGCGACCTCGCCGGCCGGACGCACGGTGAGGCGGTCGAGTGCTCTGCCGTCGAGGCTGAGTGGCGGCGCCGTCCTGGCAAGCTCCAGCGCGGCGAGAAGCGCCTCTTTCTCGCCCTTGCGGGTGAGTTGCCAGGTGCCGAGCGTCAGCAGGATGGCAAGCGCTGTCAGCGTCGCGAGCCCTGGCCAGAGAATGACGCGCCAATGTGTCACGGCTTGTGGCGGCCCTGCTCCGCCCGCGTGGCGTATTGCCGGTGGATCATCAGCGCCTTCATCGGCCGCAGCAGCCCGAGGCAGACGACAAGCGCCAGCGGCAGAAAGATCGCCAGCAGCACCCAGATCGGCGGCTGGTAGTTGATCTCGGTCCACAACGCCGCGCCAACCACGAGCGCACCCGCCGCCATAATGATGAACACCGCCGGCCCGTCGCCGCTGTCAGCAAAATCATAGGCAAGTCCGCAGGATTGGCAGGACGGCTTCAAGGCCAGAAACCCGTCGAAGAGCTTGCCATTGCCGCAGCGCGGACAGGAATCGCCAGAAGGCATGTCGATTTCGTCCTTTGTTCAACAACTCGGAAATGAAAAAGGGCGGCCTGCGCCGCCCTCATTCTCCCAATGCCCCACCTCAGTGCGGCTTGACGGCCGCTCCCATGTCCGATCCCCAGAGGTAGATCGCGGCAAACAGAAACAGCCAGACCACATCGACGAAGTGCCAGTACCAGGCGGCAAACTCGAAGCCGAGATGCTGCTCGACCGTGAAGTGGTTTTGGTAGGCGCGGTAGAGGCAGACCGCGAGGAAAATGGTCCCGACCAGCACGTGGAAGCCATGGAAGCCGGTCGCCATGAAGAAGGTCGCGCCGTAGATATGGCCCGAGAAGCTGAAGGCGGCGTGGCCATACTCGTAGACCTGAACACAGGTGAAGAGCGCACCAAGGATGATCGTCAGCCAGAGGCCACGCTTCAGACCCTCGCGGTCCCCCTTCAGCAGCGCATCATGTGCCCAGGTCACCGTCGTGCCCGACGTCAGCAGGATGAGCGTGTTGAGCAGCGGCAGGTGCCAAGGATCGAACACCTCGATGCCCTTGGGGGGCCACTGGCCGCCGAGCTTCTCGACACGGGCATACTGGATGGCCTCGTTGGCGAAGATCGAGGCGTCGAAATAGGCCCAGAACCAGGCCACAAAGAACATGATCTCCGAGGCGATGAACATGATCATGCCGTAGCGGTGATGCATCTGCACCACGCGGGTGTGATCGCCCTGATGGGCTTCCTTGATCACATCCGACCACCAGGCGAACATGACGTAGAGCACGCCGATGAAGCCTGCGCCGAAGAGATAGGGGCCAAGCTTCAGGCCGGCCATCGTCATGGCTTTCATCCACATCACGGCACCGACCGCCATGATGAAGGCCGAGACCGAGGCGACGAACGGCCATGGTGACGGATCAACCAGGTGATAATCGTGGTTCTTGGCAGCTCCGGCCATGGCTTCCCTCTTCGGTCTTCGCTGGCGTTACCGCGCCGTTACCGGCAGGGCGATGGACGCCAGCGGCTTTGGCGGCGTCTTGGACGGAAAAAACGTGTAGGACAAGGTGATCGTATGGATATGACGTGTGTCGGGATTCTTCTCGATCTCCGGATCGACGAAGAACATCACCGCCTCCTCCCGCGACTCGCCAGCTTTCAGCGTCTGGTCGGTGAAACAGAAGCACTGGATCTTGCTGAAGAAACCACCCGCCTTCTCCGGCGTGACGCCATAGGACGCGATGCCCACCGTGTCATGATCGGAGGTGTTGCGGAGCCGGTAATAGACCGTGGCGACCTCACCGGGCGTAACCTTGACGGACGTCGTCTCGGCATCGAACCGCCAGGGCAGACCGCCCGAAACATTGGCATCGAACCGCACCGTCACCTGCCGCTCACCGCGCGCATCAGGTGCCTTGCTTGCGACCATCGTGGTTCCGCCAAAGCCGGTCGTGCGGCAGAACCAGTCGTAAAGCGGTACTGCCGCAAAAGCTGCGCCCAGCATCGTCAGCGCGAAGCCGCCTGCAGCAAAAGCCACCTTCAGATCGCGGGAGGAGGAGCGCGCCGCCATGGCTTACATGCTCCGGTTGAGGACCGAGGCCCCCATCTTGAAGATCGTGATGAGATAGAACAGGGCGATCAGCGCCACGAGGCCGAATGCGATGGCGACAGAGCGCGCGCGCTGGCGCTTGCGGGCGGTGTCGGAAAGGACGGGAGGTTGCGGATCAGCCATCGCGGTCACCAGAGCCCCCCGCGCAATGCCAGCTTGTCGAGCAGGATCGCGAGGAACAGGCCGAAGAGATAGATCATCGACTGGCCGAACATGCGCCAGCAGGCTTTGGCAGCCTGAGGCCCCTCACGGAAGCGATAGATATCGGCCGCGAGCTTGATCATCCACAGCCCGCCAAGTGCGGCGACGCCAAGATAGACAGGACTGTTGAAGCCGAGCAACGAAGGCGCACAGCCGATCGCTGCCATCGCAACGGTGTAGAGCATGATCTGCAGGCGCGTGGCATCATCGCCGGCGACGTTGGGCAGCATGGGCACCTTCGCCGCGCCATATTCCGCCTTGCGCACCAGCGCCAGCGCCCAGAAATGCGGCGGAGTCCAGATGAAGATGATGGCGAACATCACGAGGCTCTCAAGGCTGAAGCCGCCCGTTGCCGCTGCCCATCCGATCATCGGCGGAAAGGCCCCGGCCGCGCCGCCGATGACGATGTTCTGCGGCGTCGCCCGCTTGAGCCACATCGTATAAACAACAGCGTAGAAGAAGATGGTGAAGGCGAGCAGCCCTGCAGCGACCCAGTTCGTCGCCATGCCGAGCATGATCACCGAGAGCACCGAGAGAAAAAGCCCGTAGCCCAGCGCCTCGCCCGGCAGAACGCGGCCGGCCGGAACCGGGCGCTTCGCCGTGCGCGTCATGACGGCATCGATATCGGCATCGAACCACTGGTTCAATGCGCCGGACGCACCGCCGCCGAGTGCGATGCACAGGATGGCGATCACGGCGAGGCCCGGATGCATGGCGACTGGCGCAGCCACGAGGCCGACGAGCGCGGTGAATACCACAAGTGTCATCACCCGTGGTTTCAACAGCTGGATATAGTCGCTGACAGTCGCGGCCGAAGCGTCGGCATCGGTCTGGTCTGCGGTGATGATCGTGGCTTGCGACATTCCGTTCAGCTCCGGGGTATCCCTGTGCGGGAAGGCATCCCCTTTTCAGACGAAGGGCTCCACCCGTCGGGCGGAGCCGTTCATGCGAGAGGCTGGCCTGCAGGCCAGACTCCCATCTCTCAGTGCGCAGCCTCGTCGGCAATGCGCGGCAGCGTCTCAAACTGGTGGAACGGCGGCGGCGAAGGCAGCGTCCACTCCAGCGTCGTGGCGCCCTCGCCCCATGGGTTCTCGCCAGCCGGCACCTTGTCGGCGAAGGCTTTGACGATGCCGTAGAAGAACACGAGCAGGCCGGCGGCAAAGATGTAGGAACCGTAGGACGACACCGCGTTCCAGCCGGCGTAGGCATCCGGATAGTCAACATAGCGGCGCGGCATGCCGGCAAGGCCGAGGAAGTGCTGCGGGAAAAATAGGATGTTCGCGCCGATGAACGAGATCCAGAAATGCACCTGGCCGATCCAGTCCGGGATCACGTAGCCGGTCATCTTCGGGAACCAGTAGTACCAGCCGGCAAAGATCGCGAACACCGCGCCAAGCGACAGCACGTAATGGAAGTGGGCAACCACATAGTAGGTGTCGTGCAGCGCACGATCCACGCCCGCATTCGCAAGCACGACGCCGGTGACGCCGCCGACGGTGAACAGAAAGATGAAGCCCACTGCCCAGACCATCGGCGCGCGGAACGAGATCGACCCGCCCCACATCGTCGCGATCCACGAGAATATCTTCACGCCCGTCGGCACCGCGATCACCATGGTGGCGGCCACGAAATACTGCTGGGCCGCGAGGCTGATGCCGGTGGTGTACATGTGGTGTGCCCACACCACGAAGCCGACAACACCGATGGCGACCATGGCGTATGCCATGCCGAGGTAGCCGAACACCGGCTTGCGGCTGAAGGTCGAGATGATCTGGCTGATGATGCCGAAGGCCGGGAGGATAAGGATGTAAACCTCCGGGTGGCCGAAAAACCAGAACAGGTGCTGGAACAGGATCGGATCGCCGCCGCCTGCCGGATCAAAGAAGGTTGTGCCGAAATTACGATCCGTCAGCAGCATGGTGATCGCGCCGGCGAGGACCGGAAGCGACAGCAGCAGCAGGAAGGCCGTCACGAGCACGGCCCAGACGAAGAGCGGCATCTTGTGCACCGTCATGCCGGGCGCGCGCATATTGAAGATCGTGGTGATGAAGTTGATCGCGCCAAGGATCGACGACGCGCCGGCAAGGTGAAGGGCGAGGATCGCGAAATCCATCGCCGGGCCGGGCGAGCCGACCGTCGACGACATTGGCGGATAGATCGTCCAGCCGCCGCCGAAGCCGTAGTCATCCGGACCGGCACCGCCGGGCACAAACATCGAGATGATCAGCAGGCCAAGAGCCGAAGGCAGCAGCCAGAAGGAGATGTTGTTCATGCGCGGAAACGCCATGTCAGGCGCGCCGATCATGATCGGAACAAACCAGTTGGCAAAGCCGCCGATCAGCGCCGGCATGACCATGAAGAAGATCATGATCAGCGCGTGGCTGGTGACAAAGGCGTTATAGGTGTGCGGGTTGGCGAAGATCTGGAGACCGGGCTCCTGAAGCTCCATGCGCATCGCCACCGACAGCGCGCCGCCGATGATCCCCGCGATAAGCGCGAAGATCAGGTACATCGTGCCAATGTCCTTGTGATTGGTCGAATAGACGTAGCGCCGCCATCCGGTCGGATTGGCGTGGGCGTGATCGTCGTGGTGAGCGGCGGCGGTGGCCATGGTTCGAGGCTCCTGAGGCGACGTATTCAAGAATTACGGAAGAACAGGCTGCGAAGCGGCGAGGCGAACGCCACCATCATCAAGCGTGGAGGCATATTTCTTTTTCGCCAGTTCCTGCCACTCGGCGTATTTCGCATCGGACACGACGCGGATGGCGGCGGGCATGAAGGCATGGTTGGTGCCGCAAAGCTCCGAGCACTGCCCATAGTAGAGGCCCTCACGCGTGGCCTTGAACCACGTCTCGTTTAGCCGGCCGGGCACGGCATCGCGCTTGATGCCGAGCGAAGGCATGGCGAAGGCGTGGAGAACATCGGCCGCCGTCACCTGAACACGGATAACCTTGTTCACCGGCACGACGATCTCGTTGTCCACCGCCAGCAGCCTCGGCACCTCACCGGGCTTCGCACCCTTGGCGATAGCGTCGGCGCGCTGCTTTTCATCAAGCATGATGGCGTCGAAGGTGAAGCCGCCTGCGTCCTTGGCGTATTCGACGGTCCAGTACCACTGCTTGCCGGTGACCTTGAGCGTCACGTCAGCCGGCGGGATCTCTTCCTGCAACCGCAGCAGGCGGAACGAAGGAACCACGATGATCAGGAGGATGAGAACTGGAACGACGGTCCAGACCACCTCGATCATGGTGTTGTGTGTGGTCTTCGAGGGAACCGGATTGGTCTTGTCATTGAACTTCAGCACGCACCAGCCGAGCAGTGCGAGCACGAAGATCGAGATGACCGTGATCATCCAGAACAGCCCCGTGTGGAACGAGGTAATGAAATCCATAATCTCGGACGCGGAGCCCTGAAGACCAATCTGCCAATCATAGGGCTGTCCGAAGCCCTTGTCCTGCTGGGCGAAGCCCGGCGAGGCCATCATCACACCTGCGAGACCTGCGCTCGCGCCCGACCACAGTTTTCTGATCGACATGTTATCCCCGGTCGCTGCCCTGTCGGGCGACGGTCTGGCGTCGGAAAACGCCCAGACCCGATATCGTGCTCAAGCCCCGCTTTAGCCACAGCCGCGTCGGACTTTCAACGCCTTAAACACCGCGCTTCCGTGCGTCATAAGACCGCTCGACCCGGCACGGCTGGCAATCGAGCGCCTCCGTGCCACGAGAATGCCGCAAAACTTGACTGGAGAACATGCGCTGATAGTCGAACATGGGGTTGCGGATCGGCGCGACCGGAAGTCCGCAGGCGGGGCCAAATCGATGCTTCATTCCCTGAAATTCGCGGCAGCGGCCGCTTTTGCAGCCATTGCAGCACCTGCGCTTGGCCAGGGCGTGATTCGCGGCAACTTCAATGACTGGGAACTCCGCTGCGAAATGCAGCAGGGCAAGGAGGAACAGTGCATCCTCTACCAGAACGTCGCCGACGAAAAGGATTCGAGCATCAATGTGGTCGTCGTGGTGCTGCGGGTTGCTGAGCAGGGTGCCGACGGAAAACCGGGCATTCGCAAGCCGATTCTGCGCGTCATTGCGCCACTCGGCGTATTGCTGCCGAGGGGGCTCGGTCTCCGGATCGAAAGCGCGACAGCCAAAGACACGGCTGGCAAGCCGACGGTGAAGGATATCGGCTCCACCGGCTTCGTCAAATGCGTGCCCTCCGGCTGCGTGGCCGAGGTCGAGATCGACGAGAAACTCGACGCCGAACTGAAGGGCGGCCAGACGGCGACCTTCATCATCTTCGACAAGCCGAATGAAGGGCGCGGCCTGCCGCTGACCCTCACCGGCATCGACAAGGGCCTGCAGGCGCTGAAGTGACAGGCGTTTCTCTGCCCGTGTGGCATTTCGCTGAAAGGCATGCCATGCATGCGCACAGGTCAACAGATGTGGTGGGCAGGATGCGTGGCGTTTCGGCAGCTTTTGTTGTGGCGGTCAGCCTCGGCCTCGGGGGCTGCGGCGGTGGCATTTTCGGCACGGAAGGCACTGGAAACACCGTCGCGAATTATCTTGCCTTCGGCAGCGCGACACCGCCGCCCTCCCTGCCCGAAGAGAAGGTAGAAACGGAGTATGGCTGCCCGTCGGTAAACGTGATCGAGGGCGCGGCCGGCTATCGCGGCGGCAGCGCGCGCGACCAGGCGACCGGCGTTGCGTTCCAGGCGTCGCTGATCGCGTCGGCGCGCGAGTGTAATTTCACGGGCAACCAGTTGCGTCTCTCTGTCGGCATCGAGGGTCGGTTGTTGTTGGGCCAGAATGGCCGCCCCGGGACGTTCCAGGTGCCTGTCCGCATCATCGTCAAGCGCCGCAACGACATCGTGGCGCAGCGCTCCAGCCGCATTTCCGTCACCGTGCCGGCCAATGACACGCAGAACGAATTTGCCACCGTGGACCAGAGCATCGTTCTCCCCATCAGCAGCAGCGATCCGGGCGACGAGTACGACATCTACGTTGGGCTTGATCCCACGAGCGCCCAGACCGCAGCCGCGCGTCGCCGACGGTGAGCGGCCCGCCGGTGGAAAGGCCTCCGGAAACGCCACAAGGCGCGCTGACGCTCCGGATCAGCGCGATGCCAGCGGACACCAACGCCAACGGCGACATTTTCGGTGGCTGGGTGATGGCGCGCATGGACCAGGCGGGCGGCATCGCGGCGGTCGAACGGGCCCAAGGACGCGTCGTGACCGTCAAGGTCGATGCGATGCACTTCATTCGCCCCATGAAGGTGGGCGACGTGCTCAGCGTCTATACACATGTCGAGAAGATCGGAAACACCTCCCTGACATTGCGCATCGAGGCCTGGGCGCAGCGCTTCATGACGGTGGCCATGGAGAAGGTGACGGAGGCGACGTTCATCTTCGTCGCGGTTGATGACGCGGGAAAGCCGCGCCCGGTTCCGCGCTGATCAAGCTCTTCCCTACCTCAGGTAATCCGTCAGGTTCAGCCGGCTGATGATGGCGGTCGTCTGATAGGCTGCCTGCATCTTGGTCTGGAGCGACAGTATCTTTGCAGCCGTCTCCTCCTGATTGATGTTCTCGACATCGGCGATGACGCCCTCGACGAAACCGAGCCGCGTGCGGTGGCGCTCGTCCGCGAGCTTCATCGTGTTTGCGGCATTTGCAAAATCCGCCTGGATGTCCTGCACTTTCTGGAAGCCGTTGCCGCCGGAGAGATCGATGCGAACGCGGTCGATCATGGCCTGGTGCCTCCCCTGGTCGTTCGCGACCGAAGGACTGAACGTCTCGGATGAAAAGACGGCGAGGTTGGCCATGAGACGGCGTAACCCCACTTCATTCGCCTGTGCGCCCACCCTGACGTTGATGCCCGTATCAACCTTGGCCGACTGGGTCCCGCGCGGGTCAGTGGACTGGTCATCGCCGTGATACCAGATCACCGTGTTGGCCGCCGTGCCGGCAACCAGAGCCGTTGCGGTCGCAGGGGGGCCTGACACGCGGAGCGGCGGGCTGTTACCCGATCCGGCAAAGAAAGCATCGGCTGCCGCCTTGGCGGAAGCCGCCGGAAGGTTTGTGGTCGTCTCACGCGCCATCATGTCGGTCAGCGCCTGCCGGATGTTGGCGGCGGTGGCCGCAGGTGTCACGCCGATCTCGAAACCGCCCGCATTGGCAGGCGGCGTCACCGGCCCGGTGAAGGCCTTGAGCACGATCGGCTGCGTCGAGCCGTCCGGAAAGCGCAGCTCCAGCTTGATCTCCTCGCCATTCACGGGATTGGCCGTGACGTTGAAACTGATGCCAGCCGGTGGGCCAGCAGCAAATCCGGCAGTGATGCCGGGAGAGGTCGAGGAGGCGGCGGTGAGCTTGATCCCGAATGGATGCGTGCCGTCCTCGGTCAGTGTCGCTGTGGTTCCCGCACCTCCAAGCGCCACGCGTCCGGCGTTTGGCAGCACGCCGAAGTCCGCCGCCTTGCGCTCGGTGATCATCTGCTTCACGCCGGCGCGGCCTGCGCTGTCGCCTTCCAGAATGGTTTGGGGATCGAGCACCGGCCGCGTATCTGTCTTCCGGCCAGCGAAGAGCCGCACGCCGGCCACCTCCGCATTCAGCAGATCAACCGCCTCGTCAAAGCCCAGCCTTGTGAGCTTCTGCATCGGTGTCTGGCCCGTCGCGTCCGGAGTGTACTGCGGCAGAATGGCAGCGGAGCGCGCCGTGTCACCGATGCTTGAGAGCCGGGTGAGGTTGTCGCTCGTGATCTTCACGCGGATCTGGGTCATCGTGACCGTCTCGCGATAGCCCTCCAGCTCCGATTGCTTCGAACGCATTTCGAGGGAGGTGATGCGTTTGACGCCAAGGCCGCCATAGGTTTCGGACTTTTGCCCGGAGGCGAGCTGGCGCTGGAGATCATCCAGCATCGACCGCGTTTCGGTCAGCATGCGGGCTGAATTCGTGGCGCGGAAAGCGCCGGGGGCAAGAGGCGTGATGGCCATGGTTTAGGCTCCGATCCTCAGTAGCACGTCGAAAAGCTCCTTCACCGCCGAGACAACGCGCGCATTGGCGGCATAGGCATTCTGGATCTCGACAAGATTGGACATTTCCTGATCGATGCTGACGCCCGATGTCTCGGAGAAGCGCGCCTCGACCGAACGGAGAACCAGCTTCTGGCCTTCATCGACGTTCAGGGCTTCGGTCGCCTGCGAGCCCTGGAACTCGACGATCCGTCGGGAGAAATCAGTTACGGTGGAACGAAAACCGTTGGCGGAGCCGCCGATGCCCGTGCCGGCCTGGAAACCACGCGTCGCCGAGGTCAGACGGTCAAGCAGCAGTCGTGGACGCGTCACATCGCCTTGCTGCGTCCCGGTGACGGGCGTCGTGTCGAAGACAACGAGGCGCGATGGATCGGAAAGAACGCTTCCGTTGATCGTGATGCGGCTTGCGAACCCCCGCACCTGCGGAAACGGTGTATCCTGGGTTCCGGTGTAGGGTTGGCCTGTCCCGGCATCGACGAAGAGCGGCATTTCCGCGCCCTGCCCGACGAGACTGGTTGTCGAGAAGCCTGCCCTGGCAGCGGCCACCGAATTGCCGCCTCCGGCATCGACGATACGCAGCGCTGTCCGCACGTTCAGGGGAGCAACAGGCTGCAAGGACACGGTGAAGCCTGCTCCGAGCGCCCCGGCGACAGCCGCCTGCAAGCCTGCGAAACCTCCCGCGCGGTCAAAGCGCACGATCTGTGCTCCACCTTCGCCAAACTCGGTCGGCAAGGGGTTGGGAGCGGCACCATCCGTAGCAATGACCTGAACGCGCCGGAGGCCGGTTGGCGTATTCACCTCGACTGTCAGGCTGTTGCCTGCTTTCATTGCCAGCGCGCCGATGGTTTGCGGTTCGTCAAGTTCGATGTCGAAGCCGGCATTGACTCCGTTGGTCGTCGTCGAGACCGGAGAGCGATCGCCGAGCGATGAGGCAAGGCCAGCAGCAAGATTGTCCAGCTGAGCCTGTGCCTGAACCAGTACCCGGTCACGCATGTCGAGTTCAGCCGCAAGCGAGCCAGACCGCAACAGGCCACCCTCCGTCAGGTCGATGCCCGCACCACCAATGCCATTGACGCGGATGGAGCCAACGGTCCGCGCCAAAGGATCGGAATTGTAGAGGCTGTTGGCGTTGAGAGGTGCGCGCGAATCGAAGCTGAGACTGGCGGCGCGCCCGCTGCCGAACAGTTGCACACCGGACGTCGTATAAATGTTCAGCTGGCCAGCCTGCGCCTCGACCACGCGCACATCCATGAACGCCGAGAGCTCCTGTATGGCACCGTCACGCTCATCCAGCAGTGCTGGATTGCCGGCAAACACATTGCCGTTGCTGCTCAGTTTGCCAGACGCCGCCTCGATGCGGGCCAGGATCCCGTTCACGCGCTGGACACCGTCCGCGATCCGGATTTCCGATTCGGAGCGAAGGCGCTGCACATCTTCGGAAAGGCCATTGATCATACCAGCCAGCGACTGCGCCTGCGACAGAACCTGGGAACGCGCCGTGGGGTTGGACGGATTGGTCGAGAGCGCCTGAAGCGATCCGACAAACGTATTCATCTGGCCGTCAAGACCTCCGGCCGCACCCGGTTTCCCGAACATTTGGTCAAGCTGCCCGGCATAACGTGCCCTGACGTCAGTGTAGGCGGCTCCCGCCGTTTCAGTGCGGAGCTGCTTCTGCACCAGCCCGTCGAACTGGCGCTGGATGCCGGTGACCATCGCGCCCGTCGAGCGGTTTTGCGCGGACCGTTCGACAACGTTCGCCTGGCGGCGGGTGTAGCCGACCGAGTCGATGTTGGCGATGTTCTGCGACACGACCTCCATCTGCGATTGCGTCACGCGCAATCCAGACAGGGCGGATCCCATGGCGGATGTCAGTCCCATGGCGAAATCCTTTCACCGGGCGTTCGTTGATCTCGCGCGCTAGCGGACGATGTTGATGGCCTCGCGGAGCATGTCAGACGACGTCGAGATGACCCGCGTGTTTGCCGAATAGGCCTGCTGCGTGACGATCATCTTCGAGAATTCGTCGGCAATATCTGTGTTGGAGTTCTCCAGCGATCCGCCAACGATGGCGCGGCCGATGTCCTCGGTGACCGGGGGTCCCGAATCGATCGTCTGCTCGAACACACCGCCGTCGCTGCGTTTCAGGCCGTTGGGGTTCGAGAACTGCGCCACCGAGAGCTGAAACAGGCCAACGACCTGACCGTTGTTGTAGTTGCCCTGAAGGCGACCACCTTCACCGACCGAGACCGAAACGAGTTCGCCCGATGGGTAGCCATTCTGCTGCAGTGCGTTGACGTTGACGTTGCCGCCCTCATTCACCGCGCCTTGCGCGAACTGGGTCATGCCCAGAAGGCCGCCGGTGCTGAAAGTGATCGGATCCGTGGCCGTTCCGTCCACGGTAAAGGTCACTGGGGCCGCAGGTGACGAGACAAGCTGGCCGGTCGTCGGCGCGGTGTTGCTGAACACAAAGGTGCCAGGAATCTGCGCCCATTTTGTCGTGGCACCGGTGGCGTTGCTGTCGGTCAGGTAATAGGCGTGCCAAGTGGGCGGCGCACTCACAGTCTTGCCCCAACGCATCTGGACATCAACACGGGCGCCGGACGCATTGTAGACGGACGTTGCACCACCGGTGATCGTCTGGTCGAGGAATCCGCCTTCAGCGGAGGCGGCAATCGCCGCCGCATTGAACGGGGCTACCAGCAATTCCGAGCCCGGAACCGTGGCGTCATAGTTGTTCGTCGCCGGACGTGGCGGCAGGTTGGCACGGTACTCAAGCTGGGTCGTGGCAAGAGCGGGAAGGTTGTCGCCATTGATCTTGATGACAGACGACTGCGAGCCGATGACATCCTGGGTGATCGGGTCGAGCGGAATACCCTTCAGATAGTATCCTGCTCCGTTGACAAGATAACCCGAGGCATCCTGATCAAAGTCGCCGCGACGGGTGTAGACATCGGAGCCGTTGAATACCGGGACGCCACCCGCCAGGCCTGTTCGCGCCTGAACGGCAAAGAAGCCTTCACCGTTGATGGCAATGTTGGTGCCCACTCCCGTGGATGTCAGGTCACCCTGGATCGTGTTCGTCGCCTGCGCATAGCCGCTGACCGAGCCGGCGATTTCGCGGCGGCGCGGCGCTTCCTGCACCAGGTCAACGAAGCTGGTGTCGACCCGTTTGAAACCTGTCGTGCGCGAGTTCGCAATATTTCCGGAGATGTTCTCCATCGCATATGACTGCGCCTTCATGCCCGACACTGCGGTCGTCATCGCCCCGAAAATACCCATGACGCGAACCCTTTTTCTGCCTGCCAGCCTGGTTCGGGGCGCGTACGCAGGCACCTGAAGCACGCCCCGATGGCAGGACATGTTCGCAAGGTGTGTGCCAGAAATTATCTCATATATTTCAATGATTTATACTTCATTAACCAGTCCATTCCGGCAGTTTTGGGAAGGCGTTCCAGGTCCGCCCGGCAGATTCTGCCGGCCACAGGCGCTTCGCCCATGTTTTTCAGTAAAGCCAACGCTGTGCCTTGCTCACCAGGAAATCGCGAAACACCTGCACGCGCGCGACGCCCTTCATCTCCTCCGCGTAGACGAGATAGCAGTCGAGCTCGGGCATGGTTTCCTGGCTGAGGAGCCTGATCAACCCGCTCTCCGGCTCCACGAGATAATCCGGCAGGATGGCGATGCCGACGCCACGCTGGCAGGCGCGCACCAGTGCGGTGAGGTTGTTGACCACAAAAGAGGCGTGGCGTGGTTCGCGGGGGCCCCGCCCGGCCGTTATGTGCCAGTTGAGATCGAGGAGATGCGGCGGCAGTGTGCCGCCGAACTTCAGCAAACGATGCTCTGACAGATCATCCACAGACTTCGGCTGACCGAAGTTCTTCAGATAGTCCGGACTGGCGCAGACGTGGAAATGGACCGTGAAGAGCCGGCGCTGGATCAGATCGCCCTGCGACGGCTGGCGCAGGCGCAGTGCCACATCCGCCTCGCGCATGGCGAGATCAAGCTCATCGTCGGTGAGGAGAAGTTTTACGTCGATCTCCGGATACTGATCCAGAAATTCACCCATGCGCGGTGTCAGCCAATGGGCACCGATGCCAACATTGGCGGTGATCTTCAGCTCGCCATTGGGTTTCTCGCGGCTGTCGGAAAGTTTGGCGCGGGTCTGCTCGAGCTTCTGCAAAACCTCACGCGCCGTCCGGAACAGCAGTTCGCCCTGCTCTGTCAGGATCAATCCGCGCGCATGGCGATGGAAAAGCGGAATCTTGAGCTCCGCCTCCAGTGCGCCAACCTGGCGGCTGACCGCAGACTGGGACAGATGCAGGGTCGTGCCGGCATGGGTGAAGCTGCCGGCTTCTGCGGCGGCGTAGAAAATCCGGACCTTGTCCCAGTCGATTGCCATTACAGCCCCCCAAGCATCGCCGCTTGCACGGCCTCTCTTTCAGCCTCGCATATCACGCATAGCACACATAAGAGCCATGCGCGATTCGGCAAACAGCGGACCCAAACCTTGAATTCCTGCAAATTCACCAATTTGTGAAAACCGGCAGGCGTAGTGCTGGAAAGGGGCTTTCTTTCCGGTTAGCTTTCAATTAACCGCATTTTTACGCGGTATGAGACCGCGTTTGGCACAAGCGCGCGCCAGCGCGGTCATCAACGGCAAAAGGGGCGAGCATGCTTCAGGAATTCAAAGACTTCGCGATGAAGGGCAACGTCGTCGACCTTGCAATCGGCGTCATCATCGGCGGCGCGTTCGGCAAGATTGTGGAGTCCATCGTCGCCGACATCATCATGCCGCTCATCGGCATGCTGGGCAACTTCGACTTCTCCAACCTTTACCTGTCGCTTGGCGCAAAAGTCACGCCCGGCATGAGCTATGCCGACGCCAAGAAGGCCGGTGCGGTGCTGGGTTATGGCCAGTTCATCACCTATGTGGTCAACTTCGCCATCATCGCCTGGGTGCTTTTCCTCGTCGTCAAGGCGATCAACAACATGAAGAAGGAAGCGCCTGTGGTTGAGGCTCCTGCCGCTCCCACCACATCGGAAACGCTGCTTGGCGAGATCCGCGACCTGCTCAGGAAGTAAGTTTGCGCTGTTCCAAAGAAACGCCTCGGGCGACCGCCCGGGGCTTTTTTGTTCCCATTGCGCGGCCAAGAGTGCCATGACGCGGGCGAAAGCGTCTCGCCTGGCGATCTGACATGCTGATCGTGATCGATCAGATACTGAAAATCCATAAGACACTGCGGTCCTGAGACTCTATGAGCCAGTGATCAAAACTGCTGACGGACCCCCATCCCTTGAACCTTCCTGCCACCGTTCGCCCAGAAGCCCTGAACACGCCCGCCAGCGGCATCGTCGAAATCGCCAATCGGGCGAGGGCAAGGGGCGACGTGATCCAGCTCTGGGTCGGCGAAGGCGACATGCCGACCCCTGCCTTCATCTGCGACGCCGCCACCCGCTCGCTTGCCGCCGGCGAGACGACCTACACCTGGCAGCGTGGCATCCCGGACATGCGCGACGCCATCTCCCGCTACATGGAGCGCGTCTACGGTCGCCCGTTTGATCGCGAGCGCTTCTCCGTCACCTGCGGCGGCATGCAGGCCCTGCAGATCGCGCTGCGCATGGTGTCGGGACCGGGCGACGAGGTCCTCGTGCCTTCGCCGGCCTGGCCGAATTTCGCGGCAGCGGCCGGCATTTCGGGCGCGACGGTCGTCGAGGTCCGCCAGGCTTTCGGCAACCGTGGCTTCGCGCTCGACATCGACGCGCTCGAGAAAGCCGTGACGCCGCGCTCGCGCGTCCTGATCATCAATTCGCCGAGCAACCCGACGGGATGGACCGCGACCACGGAAGAGCTGGAGCTGGCACTGGCCTTCGCGCGCAGGCACGGGCTGTGGATCGTGGCAGACGAGATCTATGGCCGCTTTGTCTACGATGCCCCTCGTGCGCCGTCCTTCCACGATATCCGGACGGACGAGGACCGCATTGTCTTCGTCCAGACCATGTCGAAGAACTGGGCGATGACCGGCTGGCGACTGGGCTGGATCGATGCGCCGCCGGAGTTGGGGCCGACAATCGAGAACCTGATCCAGTACTCGACGTCCGGCGCACCCATTTTCTCGCAGCGCGCCGCTATCGCCGCCCTCGACCATGGTGACACATTCATCGAACACCAGATCACCCGCGCGCGCCAGAGCCGCGATCTGTTCTGTGCCGCGCTGGAGCGGACCGGCAGGGCGCGGTTTCTGAATCCCGAGGGGGCGTTCTATCTCTTTTTCGGCATCGACGGGATCGGCGATACCAGGGAAGCCGCGCTGCGCATGATCGACGAGATCGGCGTGGGGCTGGCCCCTGGCACCGCATTTGGCGCAGGCGGCGCCGACTGGTTCCGCCTTTGCTATCTCCGCTCGCCGGAGCGCGCGGCAGAAGCGGCCGAGCGTCTGGCAGGGTTTTTTGGCAAGCGCTGACGCGCTCGAAGTGACGACTTGCCACGGAACTAAAACAATTTAATTCTGTTTAAGTCACGCGAAGGTCGTGCTAGCTTTTCCCTATGATGGGCAGCAGCGATCGAAATGCGCAGTCGGGCGAGCCTCTTGGCGCCGCCCAGGGTTTCGTTCCGACAACCCTTCGGCGAGGTCAGGCCGAGGAAGAAGCGCGCAGCGCTGGCGTCGATGCCATGGGCGCGGCCCTTGCCCACGAGCTCAATCAGCCCCTGATGGCTTTGCTGCTTTATCTGCAGTCGATGAAGCGCGGGGCGGCGCGACCCGATGCCGCACTGCTGCCTGCGGCGCAGGAAATGCTCGATAAAGCGCTCCGGGAGGCTGAACGCGCGAGTGAGATCGTGCGCCGGATGCGTCGTTTCACATCGCGGAGCGAACCGGAACGCCGTCCGTTCCAGATCAATGACGTTGCCGTTGACAGCATCGAGGTTGCCACGGCAGGCCAGAGCCGCCGTGTGATGATCGAGCGCCTGTTAAGCGATGATATGCCCGATTTTCATGGGGATTCTATTCAGATTGGCCAGGTGATGGTCAATTTGCTGAAGAACGCGATTGAGGCAACCCGTGAGCGTGCCCGGCCACGCATCACGGTTTCCACACGCCACCATCTGAACCAGCTGCATTTCCACGTCGCTGACAACGGTCCGGGCGTGGACCCGCGCATCGCTGGCAGGCTGTTCAAGGCGTTTGAAACCGACAAACCACAGGGGCTCGGCCTCGGGCTTGCCATTTCACGGATGATTGCACAAAATCATGGAGGAGACTTGGTTCTTGAATCGGGGGACTCCGGCAAGGGTGCAGTCTTCGGCCTGCGACTTCCGGTGCGATAAGAGAAAGCCAGGCAGAACCGGGATGCACTCGCGGGATACCCTGCGACATAATCCTGAAACAGGTGGGGAAATGTTGAACACACTCCAGCGGACGAAGGAAATCTTCGTCGTCGATGACGACGTTGCAGTTCGAGATGCGGTATCGATGGCACTTCGTGCTGAAGGGTACATTGTCGAGAATTTTGCCGATGCAACCGCGCTGCTTGAGGTTGTGCGCATGCGCGCACCCGCCGCCATCATTCTGGATGTGATGCTCCCTGACAAGTCGGGGATCGACATCCTCAAGCTTCTGAGGAACGAGCGCTATCCTGCACCGGTAGTCCTGATCACGGGCCATGGCGATATTCCCATGGCGGTCGAGGCGATCAAGCAAGGTGCTTATGATTTCGTCGAGAAACCGGTCCCGCTCGACGCGTTGCTGAACCTCGTCAAGGGAGCCGTCTCGCGCCAGGG
>JBOFUS010000116.1:0-11851 GCA_051652685.1 Beijerinckiaceae bacterium | reverse complement strand
CGGCAGGCGCTGGGCCGTGGCCCTGTCCAATACCGAAGGCGCACCAACGCTGCGCGAGATCAGCGATGCAAAACACCGCGCCGCGCAGGACCTGCGCCAGGCCGATCCGCTGGTGCAGGCCGTGCTGAAAGCATTTCCGGGTGCGGAAGTGCTCCCGGCCACGCGCAAGCCAGAACCCGTTTCTGTTTCCGCCGCCGAACTCGCCGCCCAGCCCGTCATTGACGACGACGGCGACATCGTGGTCGGCGAAAACAGTTATTCCGACGAAGATCTTTGACGAGGTGCCGCCATGGACATGATGAAGTTGATGAAGCAGGCCCAGCAGATGCAGGCCAAGGTGCAGGAAATGCAGGCCGAGCTGGAGCTGGCCGAGACCGAAGGCCAGGCCGGTGCCGGCATGGTCAAGATCGTGCTGACGGGCAAGGGCCAGCTCAAGGCCGTCTCCATCGACCCGTCGCTGCTCAGGGAGGACGAGAAGGAAATCGTCGAGGACCTGATCATTGCCGCTCACAACGACGCGATGCAGAAGAACAGCCGGATGATGGAAGAGAAGATGAAATCCGCCACCGCCGGCATGCCCATCCCGCCGGGGATGAAGCTGTTCTGATGCCACTGACAATGCGCGGGGCAGGCTGACATGGCAGGTGCCGTCGCCGGACCGGAAATCGAACGGTTGATCCAGCTGCTGGCGCGCCTGCCGGGGCTTGGTCCCCGCTCGGCCCGGCGCGCGGCGCTGCATCTCATCCGCAAGAAGGACGAGTTGCTCTCGCCGTTGGGCGCGGCCATGCAGGTGGCAGCCGAGCGCATCATGGTGTGCTCGACCTGTTCGAGCATTGACACAAGCGACCCCTGCGCTGTTTGCGCAGACGACCGGCGCGACGTCACGACCATCATTGTCGTCGAAACCGTCGCCGATCTCTGGGCACTCGAACGCGCCGCCGCGATGCGGGCGCGCTATCATGTGCTGGGCGGCGTGCTTTCGCCACTGGACGGCGTAGGCCCCAGGGACCTGACGCTCGATCGGCTGACCAGTCGCGCGGCCGATCCGGCGGTCAGGGAAATCATCCTGGCCGTCAACGCCACTGTGGATGGACAGACAACCGCCCATTACATCACGGATATGCTGTCACACTTGCCCGTCAAGGTGACGCGACTCGCCCATGGCGTCCCGGTAGGCGGCGAACTCGATTATCTGGACGAAGGCACGCTCGCTGCGGCGCTCCGCCAGCGAACGGGAATGTGAGACAGACGCATGGCGCGCATTACCATGGTGGGCTCGGGCTACGTCGGCCTCGTTTCGGGAGCCTGTTTCGCCGATTTCGGCCATGACGTTATCTGCGTCGACAAGGATGACGCCAAGATCGACAGCCTCAAGGCCGGCGTCATGCCAATCTTTGAGCCGGGCCTCGCCGAGCTGGTGGCGAAAAATGCGCGTGAAGGCCGCCTGACCTTCACCACGGACCTCAAGACCGCCGCCGCCGGCCGCGACGCCATCTTCATTGCCGTCGGCACACCTTCACGGCGCGGCGATGGCCACGCAGACCTCACCTTTGTCCATGCCGCTGCCCGCGAGATTGCCGAAGCGCTGACCGGTTACGCCGTGATCGTCACGAAATCGACCGTGCCCGTCGGTACCGGCGACGAGGTGGAGCGCATTATCCGCGACATGCGGCCGAACGCGGAATTCGACGTGGTGTCGAACCCGGAGTTCCTGCGCGAGGGAGCCGCCATCACCGACTTCAAGCGGCCCGACCGCATCATCATCGGCACATTGTCCGAACGGGCAAAGGCGGTGATGCAGGAGGTCTACCGGCCGCTTTACCTCAACCAGGCCCCGCTGATGTTTACTGACCGGCGCACGTCCGAGCTGATCAAGTATGCCGGAAATGCCTTCCTCGCCACGAAGATCACCTTCATCAACGAGATCGCTGACCTCTGTGAAGCCGTGGGCGCGGATGTGCAGCAGGTGGCACGGGGCATCGGCCTCGACAACCGTATCGGCGGCAAGTTCCTGCACGCGGGGCCGGGATACGGCGGCTCGTGTTTTCCCAAGGACACGCTGGCGTTGATCAAGACCGCCCAGGACAACGGCGCGCCGATGCGCATCGTGGAGACGGTGGCGGCCGTGAACGACCAGCGCAAGCGCGCCATGGCACGCAAGGTGACGCTGGCCATGCAGGGCAACGGCACCGCTGACATGCGCGGCAAGCGGGTGGCGCTGCTCGGCCTCACCTTCAAGCCAAACACCGACGATATGCGTGACGCGCCGTCGATTGCCATTGCGCAGGGGTTGCAGGACCAGGGCGCGGTGATCAGCGCGTATGATCCTGAAGGCATGGAGCAGGCGGCGAAAGTGCTGACCGACGTGCGCTATGCCGCCAACCCCTATGACTGCGTCGAAGGCGCGGACGCCATCGTCATCGTCACGGAATGGGAGCAGTTCCGCGCGCTGGACCTCACCCGCATGCTGAAGCTGGTCAACCAGCCGCTGCTGATCGACCTGCGCAACGTCTACCGGCCGGAAGAGGCGCGCAAGATCGGCTTCAGATATGTCAGCGTGGGGCGCGCGTGAGCGGAGCGGTTGTCGATATCCGCCGCATGCTGGCAAGCGATGTGGACGCCTACCGCGACCTGCGTCAGCGTTCGCTGATCGACCATCCCGACGCCTTTGCG
The DNA here is from genome assembly GCA_051652685.1 of Beijerinckiaceae bacterium. GTDB lineage: Bacteria > Pseudomonadota > Alphaproteobacteria > Rhizobiales > Beijerinckiaceae > JADCCX01. The sequence goes on along the minus strand of JBOFUS010000116.1, from coordinate 9,178 downwards.
TCAACCGCGGAGGAATGGGGAACCGATCCGCAGACATATTTGCGCCTGATGCGCGAGAATGCCGTCTTTGTGGCGACGGTGGATGGTGTGCTCGCTGGCTTCACGGTTCTGGGCCTCGTCGGTCGCGTCAAGACAAAGACGCGGCACAAGGTCGAGGTCTGGTCGGTCTATGTCGCGCCCGAATTTCGCGGACGTAGCCTCGCGCGCCTGCTGATGAAAAACACCATCGCGGAAGCGCGACGGCTTGGCTTCGAAGCGATCGTGCTCACGGTCACGAGCCATAACCACAAGCCACGCAAGCTCTACGAGAGCCTCGGATTCGAAGCCTACGGCGTCGAGAAGCGCTTTCTCAAGCTCCCAGACGGGCGCTACTGCGACGATGTAATGATGGAGCTTGACTTGGTGTCGGCCAATGACGCCACAGGCCCAACCACCAGCTAACGCGCCTGGCAATGATACTCCGGGTTCGGCCGCATGTCGGTCGCGGACGCCATCCGGTTCGACATGTTGAAGAAGCTCGCCACCGCCGCAATGTCCCAGATGTCGCGCTCCGTGAAGCCCACCTCGCGCAAGGCCTGGCGATCCGCTTCCTCGATCCTGTGCGAGGCGATGGTCATCATCGCGGCAAAATCCAGCATCGCCCGCTCGCGTGGCGTAAGGGGCGCGGCGCGGTAGTTCATCACCAGCATCTCGCCAAGTTCCGGCCGGCCTGAAAGCTGTCGCACCGCTGCGCCATGGGCCGTGAGGCAATAGAAGCAGCGATTTTCCGCCGAGACCACGACTGCGATCATCTCGCGTTCCAGCTTTGACAGGCCGGAAGGGGCGAGCATGAGATCGTTGTAGAAAGCGGCGAACGCCTCCAGCTTCGCCATGTCATGCGCATACGCCAGCAGCACATTGGGCACATAGCCGATCTTGTCGCGGCACTTCTGGAAATAGGCCGCCATCGCAGGCGAAAGCGCAGCTTGCGGCAGATCAAGCGCCGTCAGCGCGCTATTCTCGCTGGACTTCACCGCTTTCATCGCTGCTCTCCTGTCAATTGACCGCCCATGTTCACATTCCTTGCGCAATTTCCGGCTGTGCTCATGGTCCCTGCGCTGTTAGACCATTGTCGCATGGGGCGGGAGAAACCTATGACGAAAGCATCGTTCGCGTCGATCATCTTCGATCATGTGGCGCGCGAGGATCTCGCCCATGTGCCTGAGGCGGCGCGCACGAGACTGGCTGAAATGGCGCTTGCGCGTCTCGAAAGCCGGAAAGCCGGTGACATTTCGGTGGAGCTCATCGATGGCGCGTCGCTCGGCCTTGTCGACACCGTCATTCTGGAAGCGATCAACGACGACAGGCCCTTTCTGCTTGATTCGACGCTGGAAGAGCTGCGCGAACGCGGCCTCACGCCGAAGCTCGTCGCCCACCCCGTGCTTGCCGTGGCGCGCGACAGGCAGGGCAAGCTCAAGGACGAACCGACGCTGGCCCCTCCCGGCGGAAAGGGCGAGCGCGAGAGCCTGATCCACATCCATCTGCCAACGCTTTCCACGACCGAGGCGCTGGAGCTGAAAGCAGGCCTCGCGCTGGTCTACGACGATGTCCGCGAGGCCGTCGGCGATTTTGCGCCGATGCGCGAGCGGCTGCGCGAGATCATCGCCGGCTGGAAGAAGAACCCACCACCAACACCCAAAGGCGACCTGAAGGAAGCGATGGCCTTTCTGGAATGGGCGGCGGATGACCACATGACGCTGCTGGGCATGCGCGAGTATCGCTATTCGGCGAAGGACGCCGCCCCAGAGGCGGTCGAGGCCACGGGTCTCGGCATCCTGCGCGACCCATCTGTCGAGGTGCTGCGGCGCGGCAAGGCAAAGATCGCCATGACGCCGGAAATTCTCGCCTTCCTGCGCGAACCCCAGACGCTGATCATCACCAAGGCCAATGTGAAGAGCATGGTCCACCGCCGCGTCCACATGGACTATGTGGGTGTGAAGCTCTTCGACAAGGATGGCGCGGTCAGCGGCGAGCTGCGCATTGTCGGCCTTTTCACGGCGACCGCCTACAACGATCCCGTGTCCACCGTTCCCTACATTCGGCGCAAGGCGGAAAAGGTGGTGGAGAAGGCAGGCTTCCCGGCCGACAGCCATTCGGCGCGGGCACTTGCCAACGTGCTGGAGAACTTTCCACGCGACGAACTGTTCCAGATCGCGCCGGCGCAGCTGGAAGAGTTTGCGGACGACATCCTCGCACTGGGCGACCGGCCGCGCATCCGGGCGCTCGCACGCGTCGATCGGTTCGACCGTTTCGTGTCGCTGCTCGTCTATGTGCCGAAGGACCGCTATGACAGCGGCGTGCGCCGCAGGCTCGGGGAATGGCTGGCCAAGGTTTATGAGGGGCGCCTTTCAGCCGCCTATCCCACCTATCCGGAAGGACCGCTCGCCCGCACCCATTTCATCATCGGGCGCGATGCCGGCGTCACCCCGGTCATCGACCGGACAACGCTGGAGCAGGGCGTCGCCGGCATCGTGCGCACCTGGAGCGATGCGCTGCGCGAGGCGGCCATCGGCCAGCCTGCGGCGGAGGCGCTCGTCCGCCGCCATGGCGACAGCTTCGGCGCGGCCTACCGAGAGGCCTTCCCGGTCGAGAATGCGCTGGCGGACATGGCGGTGATCGAGCGGCTGTCGCCCGAGCGACGCCGGCTGGTGGATTTCTACCGACGCCGTTCCGAGGAGGGAACCCGCGCCAACCTGAAAATCTTCTCGCTCGGCGAAGCCGTGTCGCTGTCCGAGCGCGTGCCATTGCTGGAGGGCCTGGGCTTCAAGGTTATCAACGAGCGGACCTACCGGGTAGCTTCCCCGGAAGAGACTGACGACGCCCGCAAGGTCTGGCTGCACGACATGACGCTGGAGCGTGCGGCTGGCGGTGACATCGACATCGAGGCCATCGACCCGCGCATCGAAGCGGCACTGATGGCGCTGTTCCATGGCCGCATGGAATCCGATCGCATCAACGCGCTGATCGTGGAGGCCGGTCTTGCCTGGCGTGAGGCAGCCATCCTGCGCACGTTCTCGCGCTACGCGCAGCAGATACGCGCGCCCTATGGTCAGGATTATATCGCGGACACACTGGTGCGCCATCCGGCCATCGCGGCCGCGCTCGTTGCGCTGTTCCATGCGCGCTTCGATCCGCACAAGCCAGACGATACCCGCGCCGCCCGCGAGGCGGAAGCCTCTGCTGCCATCGATGCGCTGCTCGCTCATGTGCAGAGCCTTGACGAGGACCGGATCGTCCGGCTGTTCCGCAACCTCGTACAGGCGGCCATCCGCACCAACTTCTATCAGCTTGGCAGCGATGGTCGTCCGCGCGAGGTCATCGCCGTCAAGTTCGAGGCAGCAAAGATTCCGAGCCTGCCGTTGCCCAAGCCGCTCTTTGAGATCTTTCTGCATTCGCCCCGCGTCGAGGGCGTCCATCTCAGGTTCGGCAAGGTGGCGCGCGGCGGCATCCGCTGGTCAGACCGGCCGCAGGATTTCCGCACCGAGGTGCTGGGCCTCGTCAAGGCGCAGCAGGTGAAGAACGCCGTCATCGTGCCTGTGGGTGCCAAGGGCGGCTTCGTGCCCAAGAAGCTTCCTCCCATGTCGGACCGCGCCGCGTGGCTGGCGGAAGGGACCGAGGCCTACAAGATCTTCATCGCCACGCTGCTGACGCTGACCGACAACCTCAAGGGCGAGACGGTTATCCCGCCAGCCGACACCGTGCGGCATGACCCTGACGACGCTTACCTCGTGGTCGCTGCCGACAAGGGCACCGCCACCTTCTCCGACACCGCAAATGGCATCTCGGAGGCGCACGGCCACTGGCTGGGCGATGCCTTCGCCTCGGGCGGCTCCGTTGGCTACGATCACAAGAAGATGGGCATCACCGCACGCGGTGCCTGGGAGGCGGTGAAGCGCCATTTCCGCGAGATCGACATCGACATCCAGACGACGCCCTTCTCGGTTGCAGGTGTCGGCGACATGTCGGGCGATGTCTTCGGCAATGGCATGCTGCTGTCGGAGAAAATCCGGCTGGTCGCTGCCTTCGACCACCGCGACATCTTCATCGATCCCGACCCTGACATGGCGAAGAGCTTTGCTGAACGGACGCGCATGTTCGCCCTGCCCCGCTCCAGCTGGCAGGACTATGACAAAAGCCTGATCTCGAAGGGCGGCGGCATCTTCCCGCGTTCGGCCAAGGAAATCCCGCTTTCGCCGGAGGCCCAGGCCGCCATCGATCTTCCCAAGGCAAGCGCCACGCCGCAGGAGATCATGCACGCTATTCTGAAGGCGAAAGTCGATCTCATGTGGTTCGGCGGCATCGGCACCTATATCCGCGCGACAACAGAGACGGACGCAGACGCTGGCGATCGGGCCAATGACCCGGTCCGCGTCACCGGCCGTCAGCTTCGGTGCAAGGTGATCGGCGAGGGCGCAAACCTGGGCGCAACCCAGCGCGGACGCATCGAGGCAGGACGCGCTGGCGTGCGTCTCAACACGGACGCCATCGACAACTCTGCCGGCGTCAACTCCTCCGACGTCGAGGTGAACATCAAGATTGCCGTCACAACACCGGTTGCCGATGGGCGGCTCACCGTCCCTGCACGCAATACGCTGCTCGCGTCGATGACGGACGATGTGGCAGGCATCGTGCTGCGCAACAACTACCTCCAGTCGCTCGCCGTCTCGCTGACGGAGGCGAAGGGCGTGGCGGATGTCGCCGACAGCCGCCGCCTGATGCAGGCGCTGGAGCTGGAAGGCCGGCTCGACCGCAAGGTCGAATATCTGCCCGAGGACATGGCGCTCGATGCCCTGGAGCAGCAGGGCCTCGGTCTGTCGCGGCCGGAAATCGCTGTGCTCGTCGCCTATGCCAAGCTCGCCTTCCACGACGCCGTGCTGGAAAGCGACGTGCCGGATGATCCCTATTTCTCCAGTGAGCTGCGGCGGTACTTTCCGCCGGCGCTGCGTGACGGCTATCCCGACGCCGTCGAAAGCCACAGGCTGCGCCGCGAGATCATCTCGACCGGCCTTGCCAACGCGGTGATCAACCGGGGCGGGCCATCGGTGGCTGTGTTGCTGGCGGAGGACACAGGCCGGCCGCTGGCCGATGTTGCCCGCGCCTACGCCCTGACGCGGGATGCGTTTGGCGTGCTCGACGTCAACCTCGCCATCGACCGCATGGACGCGAAGGTGGGCGGGGCTCTTCAGCTTGAGCTTTATATCGCCGTGCAGCGCTTCACCGTGGACCGGATGCTGTGGTTCATGCGCAACGTCGATTTCTCGGCCGGCCTCGCAAGCCTTGTCGAGCGCTTCCGCGCCGGACTGCGGGCAACACCGACCGATGCCGACATTGGCCGCTGGATTCAGCGTGGGGCACCCGCGGAGCTCGCCGTGGATGTGGCACGCCTCCTGTCGATGGCGGCCGCGCCGGAAGCCGTGCTGGTGGCCGAACGAACCGGGCTCGGCGCAGGCGAGGCAGCGACGCTGCTCCGCCAGCTTGGCGTGACGCTGGGCGTGGACCGCATCCGTGCCGCTGCCGCCAGCATCTCGCCAGGCGACAGCCATGAGCGGCGGGCGCTCGTGCGGATCGGGGAAGACCTCGACCGGGCGCTGCGCCGCATCGCGGCCGAAGCCGCCTCGAAGGGTGGCGACGCAGACGCTGCCGTCACCGCCTGGTCAGCGGAGCGTGCCGCCACGGTCCAGCGCGCCGCACGCACCCTGGGCGAGAGCCTGACAGGACCGCCATCACTGGCGCGGGTCAGCCTTGCGGCTGCGGCGATCGGCGATCTCGCCGGTGGCTGAAGGAGCGGGCGTTGCCCGGGTATGGCCGCCCGGAAGGGCGGTCGCGGCCTGGACGATGTTCGACTGGGCCTGCCAGCCGTTCTTCACGCTGGTGACGACCTTCGTCTTCGCGCCGTATTTTGTCAGCGCGCTGGCCGCTGATCCCGTGTCCGGCCAGGCCATGTGGGGCTACGCGACGGGCTTTGCGGGGCTGCTCATCGCGCTGCTTTCGCCGGTGCTGGGGGCCATCGCCGACCGGGCGGGCGCACGCAAGCCGTGGATCGCCGTCTTCGGCCTGCTGCTGGTGATCGGCTCATGTCTGATCTGGTTTGCTGCGCCCGACGCGCCGAATGCAGTCGCCATCGCCATCCTCGGCTATGGGCTGGCGCTGATCGGCGCGGAGTTCGCCGCCGTCTTCAACAATGCAATGATGCCGACGCTGGTGCCGCCAGAGAAAATCGGCCGGTTGTCAGGCCGTGGCTGGGCCATGGGCTACCTCGGCGGGCTTGTCAGCCTCGTGGTCGTGCTGGGTTATCTTGCGGCAAGCCCCGTCACCGGCCTGACGCTGCTCGGCGCGCCGCCGATGCTGGGGCTGGACGCCGCGACACGCGAGGGCGACCGTTTCACCGGGCCACTCTCAGCCCTCTGGTTCATTATCTTCGCGCTGCCGATGTTCCTGCTGGTACCGGATCGTCCGCGCCTGATGCCGCTTCGCGATGCCGTTGGTGCGGGCCTGACGCAGTTGATGACCACGGTCAGGTCGCTTGGCAAGGTGCGGCCGCTGGCCTTCTTTCTCCTCGCCAACATGATCTATGCCGATGCGCTGGTGGCACTTTTTGCCTTCGGGGGCATCTACGCAGCGGCTGTCTTCGGCTGGGAGACGGTGCAGATCGGCATTTTCGGCATACTGCTCACGGTGACAGGAACCATCGGTGCTGTCACCGGCGGCTGGCTGGACGACAGACTGGGCGCGCGCGCGGTCATTGCCGGCAGCCTCGTCACGCTCATCCTCGCCTGCCTTGCAATCATGGGCACCACGCAAACCACGGTCGCCTTCATCTTCGACGTCCCGTCGCCGCTGCGCACGGGCGGACTCTTCAACGGCTCAGCAGAGCGCGCCTATGTCATCTTCGGAGCGTTCATCGGGCTTGTCGCGGGGCCGTTGCAGGCGGCATCGCGCTCCAATCTCGTGCGGCTCGCACCACCTGAAGCCGTTGGCCAGTACTTTGGCCTCTTTGCTTTGTCCGGAAAAGTCACGAGCTTCATCGGACCACTGCTCGTCGCCATCGCCACGCAGGCAACCGGCGAAGTCCGCGCCGGCATCGTGGTGCTGGCCCTGATGTTCGGTCTTGGGCTGGCGACGCTGCTAAAGGCGTCGCCCGCAAAGTGAACGGGGCGACGGGCGGGCGCTGCTTACCCCGATCACGTTTCCAGCGCCATCTCGAAGCCGCCGTAGATCATCCGTTTGCCATCGAATGGCATGGGGTTGACACCCGGCTGCATGCGAGGGTCCGCCATCATCTTCGCCCAGCCTTCGTCGCGCGCGGCCTTCGATGGCCAGGTGATCCAGGCAAAAACGACAGTCTCGTCGGTTTCCTTTTTCACGGCCATCGGAAACGACGTCAGCTTGCCGTCCGGCACGTCGTCGCCCCAGCATTCGACCGACTTCAGCACGCCGAACTCCTTCATGATCTTCGCCATGTCGGCAGCGTGCTTCAGGTAAGCCTCGCGGTTGGCGGTGGGAACAGCGGCAACAAATCCGTCAATGTAGGTCATGGTCTTCCTCCTGTTGTGGTGGGGTGGGTGGTCAGGCTGCGGCGCGTTCGATGGCCGCGATGTCGATGCGCGTCATCGCCATCATGGCGTCGAAGGCGCGTTTGGCGCGGGCGGAGTCCGGATGGGAGATTGCCTTGAGCAATTGCACCGGGACGATCTGCCAGGAGAGGCCGAAGCGATCTTTCACCCAGCCACATTGTTCGGCTTCCGGAACAGCGGAAAGCGCGTCGGATAAACGATCAACTTCGGCTTGCGTCGTCACGGGGATCATGAACGACACGGCCTCGTTGAACCTGAAGTGCGGCCCGCCGTTCAATCCCAGGAAGGGACGGCCCATCAGGGTGAATTCGACGGTCAGCACGTTGCCGGTCTGGCCGGAGGGATAGTCGCCAGGGGCCTTGTGGACAGCGTCCACGCGGCTGTCGGCAATGATCGCGGCATAGAAGCGCGCGGCCTCCTCGGCGTTGCCGTCGAACCAGAGGCAGGGTGTGAGCTCTTTCATCGGGGTTCTCCTCTCGATTGATGGCGGTTACGCAGCCACATGCTCTGCGGCGGGGGCTTTCGAACCAGCGAAATTCAGCATCCACGGCGTGCCGAAGCGGTCCGTGAGCATGGCGAAGCTATCGGCCCAGAAGGTCTCGGCGGGTGGCATGGTGATGACCTGCGCATCTTTCGCCAGCGCCTCGAAAACCCTGTCGAACGCGGCGCGGGAGGGTGGAGAGATCGATACCGCGAAGCCCTGCGGCTTCTCGTGCCAGCCATCCGCCGCGTCCGATGCCATGATCGTGGCGGTGCCCAGACGCATGGACATGTTCATAACGAGATTGTCGCCACCAGGCATGCGGCTTTGTGCGTCGGGCGCGTCCTTGTTGAGGAACACGCCCTCGACCTTTCCGCCGAGAACCTCGGCGTAGTAGGTCATGGCTTCAAGGCAATTGTCCTTGAAGAACAGATAGATCGTCGGCTCCATGTTTCATCCTCCTGTTTTCTGGTGATGCGTTCCGGTCTCTAGCGCAGCGTCTTCGCGACCTCGGCCAACTGGTCGGCGGCCATTCCCCAGCCCTCGTGAAATCCCATCTTCTCATGCTTCTCGCGGTCTTCCGCGCTCCAGTGCCGGGCGCGCGCCGTGTAGAGCGTCTTGCCGTTGCCGGCGTCCGCAAAGGTGATGATGCCGGTGAAGAACGGCTTTCCGGAAAGTTCCCACCCGCTGACGTAAGCATCGGTAAAGACGATGCGTTCGTTGGGGACGACATCCAGATAGACGCCGCGACTGGGGAATTCCTCTCCATTGGGACCACGCATCAGCACGTAGTTCGCGCCGCCAGGCCGAACATCCGTCTCGATGACGGGCGTTGTCCACGGGCGCGGCGTGAACCACTGCTTCATCAGCTCTGGTTCGGTCCAGCAGCGGAAGAGCGCGGTGGGTGAGGCATCGATCATCCGTTCGAGTACGAGTTCGTGCTGCTCTCCGGTGGTGGTCACGCAAACATTGTCGGTGCTCATGGTGTGCTCCCTGAAGTGTCCCCGCCCCCGAACAAGAGCCGGATGTAACGGCTGAGATGATCGACGCTCTCTTCGGCGACAGCGGGGCCGCCTTTGGCTTT
>JBOFUS010000115.1:0-3588 GCA_051652685.1 Beijerinckiaceae bacterium | reverse complement strand
CCGATGCACCCGACCCGCAACACGCTCGATGAAGCCATCCGCATGCAATCCGTCGAACTTCTCAACAGGCACCTTGCGACCGCGATTGATCTCCATGCGCAGGTCAAGCAGGCGCACTGGAACGTGCGGGGCGCGAACTTCATCGCCATCCACAAGCTCTTCGACACGGTGTCCGAGGAAGTCGAGAGTTTCTCCGACATGCTGGCCGAGCGGGCCGGCGGATTGGGCGGCACGGCGGAGGGCACGATCCAGACAGCTGCGAAACGCTCGTTTCTCATCGCCTATCCACTGGGCGTGGACAACGAACAGAAACACATCTTTGCCGTCGCCGGAGCGCTTGCGACCTTTGGGGAAGGTGCCCGCGACGCCAGCGCCCGCGCAACCGCGTTCGGCGATGTCGATACGGCCGATCTGTTCACGCAGGTCTCGCGTGGCATTGATCTCCAGCTTTGGTTCGTGGAATCGCACGGCGTCACAAGGCAGATCTGACGCCCAGAGCACCACAGACCGACCACCGGGCACACAGGCTCAGGACCGTGACAGACAATGAAACCGCTTCGTGTGCTGATTGTCGAGGATGAGGCACTGATCGCTCTTCTCTTCGCCGAGGTTCTGGAAGAACTCGGGCACGAGGTCTGCGCCACCGAGCGCACGGAGGCCGGCGCGATTGCCGCTGCGGCCCGCTGCCAGCCCGGTCTGATCATCGCCGATGTCGGCCTCCAGGAAGGCAGCGGCATCGATGCCGTCAACGCCATCATGCAGGCGGGTTTCGTCCCCCATGTCTTCGTCAGCGGCAGCGGGCTGGAGCGTGAGCGGCTGAACCCTGCCGCAGGCACGCTCCAGAAGCCCTTCTCCGAGACGCAACTGGTTGCCGCCATCACCCGCGCCGTCGATCCGGAAAACGTGGCGATCGGTGAACGGCATATTGAGGAGCTCCGTCACGCCTGAGTAGATTCCGCTCCTCTTGATCCCACAGCAGCGCATCTAGGGTTTGAGGCTGACGTCATGTTGGCAGGAACAGGAAGAACATGGTTACGACAGGCAACCGGGTGTTCACCTGCCCAATGCACCCGCAGATCCGTCAGGAGGTCCCCGGCTCCTGCCCGATCTGCGGCATGGCTCTGGAGCCGGTGACGGCGACTGCAGAGACTGGTCCAAGCCCGGAACTCAAGGACATGACCCTGCGCTTCTGGGTCGGGCTCGCTTTGGCGTTACCTGTCTTCGTGCTTGAAATGGGTGGCCATCTCTTTCCGGCCGTGCACGACCTTGTTTCTCCGGTCACATCGGGCTGGATCCAGTTTGCGCTGGCTACGCCGGTCGTGTTCTGGGCCGGCTGGCCGTTCTTCGAACGCGCCTTTGCTTCGTTGCTGTCGCGCAACCTGAACATGTTCACCCTGATCGCTATGGGTACGGGCGTTGCCTGGGCCTACAGCGCGGTCGCCACCATCGCGCCCGCTATCTTTCCCGCAGCCTCAAAGGGCATGGACAGCACGGTCGCAATCTATTTCGAGGCGGCGGCAGTGATCACCGTTCTTGTCCTACTCGGACAGGTTCTGGAACTGCGCGCGCGGGAACAGACCGGCGGCGCCATCAAGGCCTTGCTGAACCTGGCGCCGAAAACGGCGCGCAGAATGGCCGCCTCCGGTGTCGAAGAAGAGGTGCAGATCGATCTGGTCACCGTGGGCGATCTGTTGCGTGTCCGACCGGGAGAGAAAGTGCCCGTCGATGGCGTTGTGAGTGAAGGAAACTCATCGGTCGATCAATCCATGGTCACTGGCGAATCCATGCCCGTCGACAAGACCGCAGGCGACAAGGTGATTGGCGGCACACTTAACCGTTCAGGCGCTCTCGTCATGCGCGCGGAGAAAGTCGGCAGCGACAGCATGCTGGCCCGTATCGTCCACATGGTCAGCGAAGCACAACGGTCGCGCGCGCCCATCCAGCGCCTGGCAGACCGGGTCGCAGGCTGGTTCGTGCCGTCCGTCATCGCCATCGCTGTTGTCACATTCGGCGTTTGGGCAGTCGTTGGCCCCGAGCCCCGTTTCGCCAACGGGCTGGTTGCCGCAGTCGCCGTCCTGATCATCGCCTGCCCCTGCGCGCTTGGCCTCGCCACGCCCATGTCGATCATGGTCGGCGTCGGCAAGGGTGCCGAGATAGGCGTGCTCATCAAGAATGCCGAGGCGCTCGAACTGATGGAGAAGATCGACACGCTCGTCGTCGACAAGACCGGCACGCTGACGGAAGGCAACCCTGCCGTCACGAAGGTGCTTACAGTCGCGGGAGCTGTCGAGACAGACGTGCTGTCGCTCGCTGCGGCAGTCGAGCGTGCCTCAGAGCATCCTCTCGCCAAGGCCATCGTCAAGGCCGCGCTGGCACGCACTCCTGAGATTCCTGAAGTGACGGATTTCAGCGCTCCGGCAGGAAAAGGCGCAATCGGAACGGTGAATGGCAAGCGCATTCTGGTTGGTAGCGCAGCTTTTCTGAAAGAGAATAACGTGGATGCGACGGCTCTTTCGGCGGATGCAGAGATACTCCGCCAGGATGGTGCGACCGCTGTTTACGTCGCTATCGACGGCAAGCTTGCTGCGGCCATCGGCATCGCGGACACGATCAAGAACAGCACGCCCGTAGCCCTGAAAGCGCTGAAGGCAGACAGCATCCGCGTTGTGATGCTGACCGGTGACAACAAGACAACAGCACAAGCCATCGCAAGCACGCTTGGCATCACCGAAATCGAAGCGGATGTCTTACCAGAACAGAAGGGGGCCATCATTCAGCGTCTTCAGAAAGAAGGCCGCGTCGTTGCCATGGCGGGCGATGGGGTCAACGATGCGCCCGCACTGGCTGCAGCTGATGTCGGCATTGCCATGGGCACAGGCACCGATGTCGCCATCGAGAGCGCAGGCCTGACCTTGCTCAAGGGAGACCTCATGGGGATTTCCCACGCCCGAACCCTATCCAAAGCCACCATGTCCAACATACGCCAGAACCTGGTGTTTGCCTTCATCTACAACGCCGCAGGTATCCCGATCGCGGCGGGCGTTCTCTATCCTGCCTTCGGCATTCTGCTGTCGCCGATCATCGCAGCCGCCGCGATGGCGCTGTCCTCTGTCAGCGTCATCGTAAATGCGCTGCGCCTCTCGCGCCTGAAAATCTGACTTTGAGTCTCAACCGGCACCTGAAGGAGCCTTCCATGTCCCAATACCAGATCGCCGTCTTCGTCGGCAGCTTGCGCAAGGAATCATTCAACCGGAAGCTTGCCACCGCCCTCGCCAGACTGGCACCTGCCGGGTTCGCGTTCAAGCAGATCGAGATCGGCGATCTGCCGTTCTACAATCAGGATGATGACGCCAGTCCGCCCGCATCGGTGGAGCGCCTGAAGGCCGCGATTGCCGCAGCCGATGGCCTTCTGTTCGTGACGGCAGAGTACAACCGGTCGATCCCCGGTGTCCTCAAGAACGCCATCGACCATGCCTCGCGGCCCTATGGCAAGAGTGTCTGGGCGGGAAAACCTGCCGGCATCATCGGTGTCTCCCTCGGTGCCATCGGTACTGCAATGGCACAGCAGCACCTGCGCAACGTGCTGGC
>JBOFUS010000114.1:0-1684 GCA_051652685.1 Beijerinckiaceae bacterium | reverse complement strand
CCAACCGCGTGGAGCCCGGCAAGCGCCCGCGCTCCTCCATGGCGCCCACGCTGATCTTCGACAATTTCGGCCGGCTGCACGCCGTGGTCGGGTCACCCGGCGGCAGCCAGATCATCGGCTATGTGGCCAAAACCATCGTGGCCCTGCTCGACTGGAAGATGGACCCGCAACAGGCCGTCGATTTCGCCAACTTCGGCAGCCGCAACGGCCCGACTGAACTGGAAGGCGGCAGCGAGGCAGAGGCGTGGAAAGCCGCGCTTGAGGCACGCGGGCACGAAGTGCGGCTGGTGGAGATGACGTCGGGCATTCAGGCCATCGTCAAGACGCCGGAGGGTTTTGTCGGTGGGGCTGATGGGCGACGGGAGGGGGTTGCGGTAGGGGAGTGAGCGGGGGCGAAGCGACCCCAATTCCAGCTTGCAGCGCCGTGATCGGAAATTCGCCTTGTTCAACACCCGGCGTTGGAGCCCTCCAACTGTCTTGCAAATAATATATACTTCAAGGCATATAACGACATGGAATGGCGGGTCGCGTTTCATCCGGAATTCGCTGCTGAACTCGAACGGCTGTCGGAGCCCGTTGAAGATGAACTTCTGGCATTGATCGAGCTGTTGAAGGTCTTTGGTCCGCAGCTCAAGCGGCCGGGCTCGGACACGCTTGGTGGCTCAAGCCATGCGAACATGAAGGAGTTGCGCTTCAATGCCGATAACGGTGTCTGGAGGGTCGCTTATGCTTTCGATCCCGGGCGCAATGCGATCCTTCTGGTCGCTGGCGACAAGTCCGGCGTGTCGCAGAAGCGCTTCTACAAGAATTTGATCGCCAAGGCTGACGCGCGGTTCGACGAGCACCTCACTGCCTTGAGAAGGACGGAGAAGCCGAAGTGACTGAAACCTATCGCCCCATCCCCGTCGACGAGATCACTGCAGCCTTCGACCCCGAGCGCAAGGCGAAGATCGCGGCGCGCGCTGCCGAATTGATCGCGGAACAGTACGCGCTGCGCGATATCCGCAAAGCGCGGCAGATCACGCAGGAGCAGGTCGCCGAGCGACTCGGCGGCAAGCAGGTCTATATCTCGCGGCTGGAGAAGCGCTCCGACGTCAAGGTGTCGACATTGAGGGATTATGTGAGCGCTCTTGGCGGTGATCTCCAGCTTCTGGTGACTTTCCCCGAAGGACAGAGCATGGCGATCAGGGATTTGGGCAAGAGCGATGTGAAATCGACGAAGGGTGGCGGGTAGTCGGGCCATCCACTTGGCAACGAAAAGCCTCAATCACCCTTCTTCCGATTCGCAAACCCGGTCCGCGCATGGCTCTTTGGCCCGCCGGGCTTGGGTCCGCCCGGCTTCGGTCCTTTGCTGAAGGTCGTGGCGGGCGGCTTTCCCTGAGGTTTCCCTGCGCCGCCTGCTTTTGGTGGCGAAGCCGACCACTCCCGGACCGGCGTCGGAGCACGCTGTGACGCATCCTCCGCCGCATACGCCCGCTTGGGCCTCGGGAACTTCCCCTCGCTGCGCGGCTCGCGGTCAGCGTATACCGGCCTTTCTGGCCTGCGTGAACCCTCACGCGGCGAACCCTCCCTCGGCGCAAACTCCCTTGGGGGTCGCGCCGGCTTCGGCGCAATCGCGCCAGACGTGATCAGGATGTTGTCGGCGTCCTTGCGGCTGGCGTGCAGGGCGAAATGCTCGGCGGCT
>JBOFUS010000113.1:0-1223 GCA_051652685.1 Beijerinckiaceae bacterium | reverse complement strand
CCGTCAGCAGCGAAGTCTGCCAGCCAAAGAGGCTTGCGGTATCGCCACGGCCTGTTGCGGGCAGCCAGCCCAGCATGACGGCAAAGAGCATGATCAGCATCAACCCCACCCAGAAGGTGGGCAGCGAGAAGCCGAGGATAGAGACAGCCATGATACCGCGCGACAGCCGCGTGTCGGGTTTCAGTCCGGCATAGAGGCCAAGCGGAATGCCAAGCACGATGGCCATGAACAGCGCTACGAAGGCCAGCTCCATCGTGGCAGGCAAGCGCTGAAGGATCAGCGTGATCGCCGACTCGCCATGCACGTAGCTGTGGCCAAGCGTGCCGGTGAAGAGGCCCTTCACGAAGCTCAGGAACTGCACGAAGATCGGCTGATCAAAGCCGAATTCGCGCCGTACCCGGTCGATGTCGGCCTGGGTCGCGTCGGGCGCGACCATCATCCAGACCGGATCGCCAACGACATTGACGCCGAAGAAGACGATCACGACCATGGCGGCGACGACGCCGATGGATTGGGCGATGCGGCGGAGGATGAAGGCGAGCATGGGTGTCCTCTTGCCAGTCATCCTTCTCCCTCGGGAGAAGGTGGCCGGCGGATGCCGGCCGAATGAGGGTCAGCGCCACAATCGGGGGCTGAACCTCATCAGTCAGGCTCCGCCTGACAGCCTCTCAATCAAGATCGGGCCTGTCCGATCTTGAACACTTCCTGATCCAACATGGGCAAGCCCATGTTGGACTGGAGAAGCGCTACAGCGGTTGCGATCACTCGCGGTTCATGCCCATGGCGAGCGAGTATTCGTCGGCGCGTGGAATGACCTTGAAGCCCTTGCGCGAGGCCCAGACGTTGACCTGATAGTGCGTCGGGATGATGCCGAAGTCCTTCATGCCGATCTCCGACACCTCAGCCAGCAGCGCCTGACGCTTGGCGTCGTCAACCGCCTTCGCGGCCTCCGCCAGCTTTTCGTCGAACAGTTTGTTCGAGTAGCGGCCGCGGTTGGCAGCACCCGCACCGGTGGCGCGGTTGACCGTGCCAAGCAGTGCGCTGAGCGAACCCAGCGTCTCGCCCGTGCCGGCTCCCCAGCCTACGAGGATGAAGGAAAATTCCGGGAAGCCCGTCTCGCCCGCGTCGTTCTTGCCGCCTGTCGAAGCGCGCGTGAAGAAATTGGCCGGCGGGATCGTCTCGATCTCCACTTCGATACCGGCACGCGTGAACATCTGCGCCAC
>JBOFUS010000112.1:0-9925 GCA_051652685.1 Beijerinckiaceae bacterium | reverse complement strand
TCTGCGCCGCCGGCCATGAAGGTCAGCGTTCCGGCTTTCGCCCCGCCTGTGCCACCCGATACCGGCGCATCGAGCGAGAGCTGGCCTGCCCCGGCCGCCATGGCATGCACGGCCCGTGCGCTGTCCACATCGATGGTCGAGCAATCGATGAACAGCGCACCGGGTCTGGCCTCGGGCAGCAGTTCGGCCCAGACCGCGCGCACATGCTTTCCCGCCGGCAGCATCGTGATCACGACCTCCGCGCCATCCAGCGCCTTCGCCGTGCTCGCGGCCACACAGACGCCCGCCTCGGTCGCTGCCGTGCGGGCGGCGGGAACGAGATCGAAACCCGTCACGTTATGGCCGGCCGTGATGAGGTTGGCAGCCATGGGGCCACCCATGTTGCCGAGGCCGATGAAGGCGATTGCGGTCACTGTCGATGCTCCGAATGGAAGATACTTGTTGTCACAAGAGGTGAATTGAACCGGGTCTCGAGGTCAAGTGCAGCGGCGCCCAATCGTCAAGCCAGCAGCACACCAGCGACGCCGGCCACAACCAGCGCCATGCCCATCCACTCGCGCCGACTCGTCGTTTCCGCAAACAGCGCGCCGCCCGCTGCCCTCGCCATGAACACCTCCACGAGCGCCAGCGTTCGGACGTTGGCCGCGCTGGTGAGCGCAAAGCCGATGAACCAGAATTGCGAGGCGAGCGCGCCCAGAAACCCGGCACCCAGCGAAACCCGCCAGACGGCGAAGCTCTTGCGCAAGAGCGTCCGATCCGCGACGGCCATCCACGCCAGCAGCATCGCCGTCTGCATAGCGAGGCCAAGCGCCAGAATGGTGCTGGCGCGCAGGACAAAGCCCGCTTCCGGCAGGCCCATGATCGCGCCACGGAAGGAGACCGCTGACAAGCCGAAGAGGCCGCCAGCGGCGACGCCCAGCAACACCGGCCGCGCCTCATCGACAAGGCCGCGCCCCGTGCCGGGCTTCAGCCCCATCAACAGCACGCCCGCCGTCGCGACGAGGATGGACACCGCTTTCAACGGCCCGAGCGCATCCCCGTTCATCGCCACGCCGGCCAGCGCCGTCAGGATTGGTTCCGTCTTGATAAAGGTTGTCGTGACGGCAAAGGAGCGCTCCTTCATGGCCAGCAGCATGAGCGCGGTGGCGGCAATCTGCGACACCGCTCCAGCAAGGGTAAAGAGCAGCGCATCCGAATCAGGTGTAGGCGGCAACCGCCCGGAGGCGAGCGCGGCCACCATGAGAAACACCAGCGCGAAAGGCAGCCCGTAGAGAAACCGCGCCTGCGTTGCGCCGGCCGTGCCGATCACGTCCACCAGACCGCGCTGAGCCGCATTGCGCGCCGTCTGCGCCGCGGCAGCCACAAGCGTTGCGGGGATCCAGAGGAGTGAAAGGGACAAACGGGATGGGCTTCCGGGTTTGAAACGAGACGCGACGAGGCGTTGCAACCGCGCGACGCCTGCCATCAATCCACCGGTAGCAGGGCAGCGCAAGCTTTTCTTGGAGCCCCTTTCGATGTAGGAGTTGCGGATGTGCTTCGTGCGTCGACGACGGGGCCAAAGCCAGAATTCGAAGCTATTTGCGGAAATGACATTGGCCTTTTTTTCACGCACTCTTCTCTCAGCCATCTTCTTTGCTTGCGCCGGCATCGCCATGGCGCACGCAGCCGCGCCCGTGCTCGTGGTGGACGCCGCATCCGGGCAGGTGCTGATCGCCGAGGACGCGACGCGGCCCTGGAAGCCCGCCTCGACCACCAAGATGATGACGGCCTTCGTGGCGCTGAGGGCGGTAAAGACGGGCCGCCTGACGCTCGACACGCCGCTGATCGCTTCTTCCCGCGCTTCAGGCCAGAAGCCGAGCAAGATCGGCATCCGGCCCGGCCAGGAGATCACGCTCGACAACGCCTTGAAGATCATGATGGTCCGCTCCGCCAACGACCTCGCCGTCGTCATCGCCGAAGCGGTCGGCGGCAGCATCGAGGGCTTTTCCGGCCTGATGAACGCCGAGGCCCGCAGGCTCGGCATGAACGAATCGAACTTCTCGAACCCCCACGGTTTCGATGCGCCGGGCCACCAGACCTCCGCCCGCGATCTCGCCCTGCTGGCGCGTGCAATGCTCGTCGAGATGCCGGAGTTCCGCGACTACTGGGGCATCGGCGCGGTGCAGCTTGGCAACCGCACGCTCAACAACACCAATGGCCTGATCGGCCGCTACAGCGGCGCTTCGGGCATGAAGACGGGCTTTGTCTGCGCCTCGGGCTTCAACCTCGTCTCCACGGCGACACGCGGCGGCCGCACCCTGATCGCCGTCGTGCTCGGTGCGGGCTCCGGCGGTGAGCGGACGGTGCGCTCGGCTCAAGTGCTCGACCAGGCCTTCGGGACATGGAACGGTTCGGGCCAGACGCTGCGCACACTGCCTTCGTCGGGCTATTCCAGCGCTCCGAACATGCGCGGCGAGATCTGCTCAGGCCGCCGGCGCGGCGTGGTTCTGGCCGATGACTCCGACTATGGCGGCGCAATTTTCGCCGATACCGCTTCGCAGGGCGATAGCCTCGGTGCGCAATCGCAAACCTCGTTTTTCCTGTTGCAGGCCGGCGCGCAGGCGAGCCCAAGCTATGGCATCCGGTCAAGCAACGCACGCACGCTGCTTGGACCGCGCAGCGGCGTCGTACCCATCGCCGTCTACCTGGGTCGCGCACCCGGCAGCACGGCGGTAGCGGTTGGCCCCGGTGCCCGTGCGGTGCAGGCGGCGGTTGCCAGCGCGCCGCCGATCCGCCCCGGTGCGGTTCCCGGCCTGCCCGACAGCGCTTCGGCACTGGCTCCCGTCGGCATCCGCCAGACGCTGCCGGAAACGGAAGTACGGCCAGCGGCAGCCGCCGCCATCCGCCCGGCTTCTGCGCCCGCTGCTGCGGCGCGCGAACCTGTGAAAGCCGAGGCCGAAGAAGCACGCGGCGAGCCGTTGCAGCTTCCCGGCGTGATCACGACTGGACCGAAGCCGGGTGCTGCGGCCGGCATCCGTCCCCGGACGGCTGCACTTCCCACGCCGACGGCGGGCAATGGCAACCCGGCCGAAAAAGCAAGAATCGACAAGGCAAAAGCTGACAAGGCCAAGGCTGAGAAAGCCAAAGCGGCCAAGGCCGCCGCCGCGAAGAAGAAGGCTGCCGGAGCCAGCGAATGATTCTTCTGTCGCCGTCGCTGCTCGGTGGAGCGGCGGCGCTGCTGGGGGCATTGGCCTATGGCGTGAACATCCCCGCCGCCCGCGTCGCGGCGCAGGGTGGCGTGAATGGCGCAAACATCGCCATGCAACGCAGCGCCGTGCTGATCCTCGTGCTTGCGCTGATCATCTGGGTCCTGCGCAAAGGCTTCGCTATCCGCGACGGCCAGGAGCGCAAGGTTGCGGCCATGGGGCTGCTCGCCGGCACGACGGGGGCCTGCTACCTCTCTTCACTCGGGTATGTCCCGGTGGCAACCGCGGTGGCGGTTTTCTACACGTTTCCGCTGCTGCTTATTCTGGCTGGCCCCTTCACCGGCAAGGGGCCGATCACTGCGCCGCGCATGGCAGCTTTCGCGGTGGCCTTCGCCGGCATTCTGATCTGTGTCGGGCCGGGGCTCGATGGCGTCGACTGGCGCGGTATCGCGCTTGCGATGACCGCGAGTGTTTCATGCGCCGCATTGTTCCATCTCACGTCGACGGTTGATGAAAACCCGGTGAAGCTGATGTTCTGGACCCAGGTTTTCGCACAGGTGGCGATCGTGCCCGCCGCACTCCTGTCGGGGATCTCCGCGCCAGCCGCAGTTTCCGCCAATCTCCTGCCGATCATCATTTCGGCACTGGGCTTCTATATCGGTTTCGCCTGCCAGATTTTCGCCGGAAGGTTGCTTGCGCCCGCGACGGTTGGTCTGCTGTTCCTGCTGGAGCCGGTGGTGGCCATTCTCTCGGCAAGCGCCTTTCTCGGCGAGAGCCTTCGCCCGCTGCAGTATCTTGGGATGGCCATGGTCGTTGGCGGTCTCGCCTTCGACGTGCTGGCGCAGCGGCGGGCGAAGGTTGTCGTACTGCCATGAACGAAGCGTCCGGCATGTTGCCGAAAGGGCCTGTCCCGCCCATTCCGCTGACGCTGATCACTGGCTTTCTGGGCGCTGGCAAGACGACACTGCTCAATCGCCTGCTCAAGGACCCTGCGCTTGCCGATACGCTCGTCATCGTCAACGAGTTCGGCGAGATCGGCCTCGATCATCTGCTGCTGGAGCAGGCGGAAGAAGGCATGCTTCTCATGCAGTCCGGCTGCCTCTGCTGCACCATCCGGGGCGATCTTCTCGATACGCTGGAAGGCTTGCTGCGCAAACGCGACAATGGCCGTATCTCGCCTTTCCGCCGCGTGGTCATCGAGACGACGGGGCTGGCTGATCCCGCGCCCATCCTCCAGACCGTGATGGGGCATCCGTATCTGTCACTGCGTTATCGTGTGGAGGGAGTCGTGGCGCTGGTCGATGCTGCCAACGGCGTTGCCACGCTCGATGCGCATCCCGAAGCGGTGAAGCAGGCTGCGGTGGCGGATCGGATCCTGATCAGCAAGCGCGATCTCGCTGGCGAAGCTGTGACAGAAGTGTTGGAAGAGCGGCTTGCCGTGTTGAACCCCGGCGCGCCGATTCTGGACGCCCGTCACGCCGATGCGGGCGATATTCTCGATTGCGGACTCTACGATCCGCAAACGAAGAGCCCTGACGTCACCCGCTGGCTGCGCGATGAAGCGGTGCTCGCCGCCATGGGGCGCAACGCCCATCGCCATGCCGATGGCTCACTGCATGTGGAATCGGATACGGCTGGTGCGGCCGCAGTTTTGCGAGGCCAGAACCCGACCGATGTGAACCGCCACGATGGCACCATCCGCGCCCACGCTTTCTCGACCGACCGCGCCATTCGCGCCGAGAGCTTCGCGCTCTTCCAGGAACTGCTGCGCGCGGCACACGGACCAAAGCTGCTGCGCTTCAAGGCCATCGTGAAGGTTGCGGAAAACCCTGAACGCCCGGCGATCATCCACGGCGTGCAGCAGGTGTTTCACCCGCCCGTGCTGCTCGACCACTGGCCTGATGCCGACCAGCGCACGCGCATGGTCTTCATCGTAAAGGACATGGACCCCAGATTCGTCGAAGGGCTTTGGGACGCGTTTCTCGGCGCGGTTTAGCCAGCTTTGCCTTTCGCCATGAAAACAAAAGGGTGCGGTCGCCCGCACCCTTTCGTGTTTTCTGGCCAACCGGAGGCGACGGGGCTCACGCCCGCATGCGCATCCGCGAACCGACGCGGTCCATTTCCATCTGGTCGCGGCGCTCCTGTTCGGCGCGCTCGGCCGCCTGTTCGCGGTCCTGCAGGATCTCGACCTTCTTCAATTCCTCGAAGGCGATCTCCAGCTGAGCCTTGGCAGCATCGTGCTGCACCTTCATTTCGGCCACCGAGCCCATGATGTTCTCGCGCCGTGTACGGGCAGCGCGGGCATAGGTGGGATAGGCGAAATGGGCCGGGTCGGAAATTCCGGCCCGACGTTCCTCGTTCGCCACTTCGCGGTCGAGATCATGGGCCATGCGCTCGAAATCAGCGAGCATAGCCTCGATCTGCGCGACGCGACGGCGCTTTTCATCGACCTGAAACTTCTTCAGGCGGATCAGGGTTTCACGCGACTTCATTTTTACGCAACTCCAGGAAGTCGTGAACAACAAGAATCATCAGGAATCGCTCCCTGACGACCCGACGATTTCCGCGAGACGGTTATAGCAATCGCCCAAGGAGGTTGCTTCTTCCTTACCCTGACGCAGAAATTCCTCGAAAAATTCATGGCGGTCGATGGCGCGGTCCACTTCGGCGTTCGAACCGGGGCGATAGGCACCGAGCTGGATCAGCTCCGCCATGTCGGCATAGGCCCCCATCAGGCGCTTGGCCTGCTGCACGACGGGCCAGTAAAGCGGATCACAGGACTTCGGCATGGTGCGCGAGACGCTCTTCAGGATGTTGATCGCCGGATAGCGTCCGCGCTCGGCGATGCGTCGCTCCATGACAATATGTCCATCGAGGATGCCACGCACGGCGTCGGCCACAGGCTCATTGTGGTCATCGCCGTCGACAAGCACAGTGAACAGCCCCGTGATGCCTCCGCGTCCTATGCCCGGCCCGGCACGCTCCAGCAGGCGCGGCAACTCGGAGAAGCATGTCGGCGTGTATCCCTTCGTTGTCGGCGGCTCTCCCGCTGCCAGCCCGATATCGCGCTGCGCCATGGCGAAGCGCGTGACGCTGTCCATCATGCACAGCACGTTCTCGCCCTCGTCGCGGAAGTACTCGGCGACAGAGAGGGTCAGATAGGCCGCCTGCTTGCGGGCGAGAGCCGGCTCGTCCGATGTCGCGACCACGACAACCGAGCGGGCCAGCCCCTCATCGCCCAGATCATCCTGAAGGAACTCCTGCACCTCGCGGCCACGTTCACCGATGAGGCCGATAACCGCCACGTCAGCGCGTGCATTGCGGGCGAGCATCGCGAGAAGCACCGATTTGCCGACGCCAGAGCCCGCGAAGATGCCCATCCGCTGCCCCTCGCAGCACGTGAGAAAGGTGTTGAGCGCACGAACGCCGAGATCCAGCGGCGCGCCCACCCGGTTGCGGGCATGGGCCGGCGGCGGTTCTCCCCGGAAGGGATAGAGCCTCGGACCAGGCGGCAGCGGCCCCTTGCCGTCGAGTGGCTTGCCAAAGCAGTCCACCACCCGACCGAGCCACCCGGCCGACGGCCGCACCCCCGGCCGCGATGGCAGCAGGATGGCGCGGCAACCGCGTCTGACGCCCTCCAGATTGGCAAATGGCATGGCGAGCGCATGCCGGTTTTCGAAACCGACGATCTCGCAGACGACCGGATCGCCGCCCGTCTCGATGACAAGTCCACCACCAACCTGCATTTGTGTCAGTGGCCCAGCGATCTCGATCAGCAGACCACGCACCGCAATGACACGGCCGTAGATCTCCCGGTCCGACATTTCGCCAAGCGCAGCGGCAAGCGCCTGGGCAGCGGGCGCACGGGACGAGTTGTTTGTGTCAACTGATTCGGAAATCATTTGTTAACCATATCCTTCAATAAGGTTAGGAAAGTCTGAATTCCTGTCTTGACATGCCGGCTTGCCGCCACATTCCAGCATAACGTGACAGAGAGTCAAAAGAGTCGGTTAACGCTGTTTTCTCATGTGAAACATGAAGTTTGTGCCAGTCTGAAACACAACAAGAGTCAGGGACTTAAGCATCAGTTGAGGCTTTTTTCTCGTAAACGCTTGCCAGATGGAATCAGTTTTTGTTAACCTTTCAGCGTTAACGTTGCGTATCGAAGTAGGGCGGTGAACGTCGTTGTGGATAACCGAGCAGGTCGGTTTCCGGCGATCATCGCGGGCCAAGGATGGGGACCTCCAGATGCGCGTTCTCCTTGTAGAAGACGACAGCGCCACGGCGCAGTCGATCGAACTGATGCTGAAGTCAGAAAACTTCAACGTCTACACCACGGATCTCGGCGAAGAGGGTGTCGATCTCGGCAAGCTCTATGATTACGATATCATTCTGCTCGATCTAAACCTTCCCGACATGTCGGGTTACGAGGTTCTCCGTAGCCTGCGCATCTCGAAGGTAAAGACCCCAATCCTCATCCTTTCGGGCATGGCCGGCATCGAGGACAAGGTGAAGGGTCTGGGCTTCGGTGCCGACGACTATCTCACCAAGCCGTTCCACAAGGACGAACTGGTAGCCCGCATCCATGCCATCGTCCGCCGCTCCAAGGGCCACGCCCAGTCAGTCATCGCCACCGGCGACCTGCTGGTTAACCTCGACCAGAAGACGGTCGAAGTGGACGGCGAGCGCGTGCACCTGACGGGCAAGGAATACCAGATGCTGGAGCTTCTATCGCTCCGCCGCGGCACCACGCTCACCAAGGAAATGTTCCTGAACCACCTTTACGGCGGCATGGACGAGCCCGAGCTCAAGATCATCGACGTGTTCATCTGCAAGCTGCGCAAGAAGCTCGCCAACGCGTCGGGCGGCAAGAACTACATCGAGACCGTCTGGGGTCGCGGCTACGTGCTGCGCGAGCCGACGGAAGTCGAAGAGCGTATCTCGGCCTGAGCTTCTTCACCCGTTCAACGCACAGAACGAAAAAACCCCGCGAGGCTCTCGCGGGGTTTTTCTTTTGCGCTTCCAGGCGCAGCTTACTTCAGCAATCCCGCCTCGCGGTAGAACTTTGCCGCACCGTTGTGGAGCGGCACACCCTGCAGGCCCGTCAGCGCCGTTTCTTTCCGGATCGACTTGCCCTTGGCGTGGCCAGAATCCAGCGCGGCGCGCGTCTTGTCTGACCAGAGACCCTTGGTGATCGCATAGACCGTCTCGTCAGATATCTTGGCCGACGTGACCCAGTGCGCACCGACGGCCACGGTCTTCACTGCGCCAACGTCCTTGTAGGTGCCAGCCGGAATTTCGTCGGCGGAGAAGAACGGCAGATCCTTCATCAGCTTTTCGCCAGCAGCACCCGAAATCGGCAGGATGTCGATGCCCGAACCGGTGGACGACAGCTCCGAGATCGCGGCAGCCGGGAAGCCTCCGGTGAAGAAGAAGGCATCGACGGTGCCGTCCTTCATCTTCTCGGCCGCCTGATTGGGCTTGAGGAACTCGGCCGTATAGTCGCGGTCACCGATGCCATGGGCTGCGAGAATGGCCTTGGCATTGATCAGCGTGCCGGAGCCAGGCTCGTCGATTGAAATTTTCTTGCCCTTGAGCTCAGCCACGGATTTCACGCCGGCCGCGCGACGCACGACAACGTGCACGGACTCAGGATAGAGGTTTGCGATGGAGCGCAGGTCTGCAACCTTGCCACGGCCTTCGAAGACGCCGGTTCCGGTGTAGGCCCAGTAGGCCACATCCGCCTGGCTGAAGCCACTCTCCGCGCCGCCGCCGTTGATGGCGTTGACGTTGGCCACCGAACCATTGGAGGCGAGCGCGGAAACCACGAGACCCGGTGGCGTCGAGACGGCGTTCGCGATCAGGCCGCCGATGGGATAGTACGTGCCGGCCGTACCGCCGGTGCCGATGCGGAAGAAGGCAGGCGCTTGCGCGGACGCGAGACCGCCAGCGAACGGCAGTGCGGCCGCACCCAGCACGAGGCTGCGGCGCGAGATATGGAACGAATTGACGGACATTGTTTGAACTCCCCCTTGTGAGGTGGCAAGCATTCCGGGTTTTCGTGTCAGGTTCAAGGGAAAAGACGGGTCAGCCCGTGCGTCGGTTCAACCCCAGAGCGCGGCATCAGGCGGAAACACGAGGGAGTTCTGATAGCTCAGCCCCTCCGGCCGGTCTTCGGCCAGCAGCAGCGGCCCGTCCAGATCGACGAAAAGTGCACCTTCAGCCAGCAGCATGGCCGGGGCCATGGCCAGCGAGGTGCCGACCATGCAGCCAACCATGACGCCAAGACCCAGCCGGTCAGCTTCTGCCTTGAGCAGCAGAGCCTCCGTCAACCCGCCCGTTTTGTCGAGCTTGATGTTGATCGCCCGGTAGCGCCTTGCCACATCCGACAACCCGGCGCGTGCATGGACACTCTCGTCCGCGCATAATGGCACAGGCGAACGGAATTCCTCCAGCACGCCGTCGGCGGCGGCCGGCAACGGTTGCTCGATCATCTCAACGCCCGCATCCGCGCAGGCGGCGGCATGGGCGGCGAGGGTATCCGCCGTCCAGCTCTCGTTGGCATCGACCACAAGCCGCGCACGCGGCGCACCGCGCCTGACGGCAGCGATACGGGCCGGGTCGCCCTCCCCGCCCAGCTTCACTTTCAGCAGCGGACGGTCCGCCGCGCGCTCGGCCGCAGCTTCCATGGCTTCGGGCGATCCAAGGCTCAGCGTATAACAGGTGAGGACAGGGACAGG
>JBOFUS010000111.1:0-5869 GCA_051652685.1 Beijerinckiaceae bacterium | reverse complement strand
TTCCCGTTCAGTAGATGCGGCTGACGCGGTCGCCGTCGATCCGCCAGGCACCCTCGAAATCGCACTCCTGCGACCGGATCACGACGCGGCGGATCCCGCCACCCTGATCTTCGCAAAGGATCTCGCAGGCACCGAAACGTTCCACCCGCTCGGCTGCCGCGTCAACCGAGGCATCACCTTCAAGCCGTGCGACCGGCTCGCGATGGCCCAGCAGCGCCCGCAGTTTGCCAAGTATCACACCTTGCGGGTCAAGTCCTGGCGCGGCGCGGACAAAGTCGAAGCGCTGGCCAAGGTTGGCCCGGTTCGTGAGCGACGGATGTGCCGTGTCGCCGGCTTCGAAGCGCCTGCCGCCTCCAGCAATCCCGTAGTCGAGATAGATCACGCGTTCCGTCACCTGACCGCTGCTCAGTGCCCCGTCCCACCGCTCGGTCAGATGGACGCCGGCGACGGCGATGGCGAGTGGCGCGGCGTGGAGCGGCGCGGCCGAAAGGCCTCCGGGTTCTGCCAGCAGGAGTGCCGCGCCACCGGCGACGGCCTTTTTCATCGACGCGGCGGGCAATGGCCGGGCGAAGGGGAAATTGTCGCGGCCTGCAGCCGCCTCCGCTGCCATGGCGGCATGGAGTGGTGGCCAGAGTGCGCCCCGCCCGGTGGCGACCACATGAACCACGGGCCGGACTGCACCCGCCGGGACTGCGGCACGCCCCATGCGCTGCAACAGTACGCCCAGAGCCTCCGTGGCGTTGGCGAGGCGTCGCTCCGCCTTGTCCGCCTTCTCGACGGCGGCGGCATCGAGCGAGAGAATGAGGCGATTTGCCTCCTCGCGCACGACGACGCCGGGGGCGAGGACATGGACCACGCCCGGCAGCAGGGACGTCGAGGGCAGCATGACGCCGCGATGCTCGTTGTCAGCGCCGATCTCGAAAAGGGTGATGTCGAGAGTTGTCTCCGTGGTTCCCGGCTGCCAGTCGTAGGGGCCATCTGCCGCCCGCAACTGGTCGGAAAGCGCACTCTTGGCCTTGAGGATCGCGCCCGCGAGGTGATGTTGCGCAGCAAGGTCGCCTGACTCGTCGGAGCCAAGCGCTCGGGCGAGATCGGCCGCGGCAAAGGCGGGGCGGAAGCGCTCACCCTGCAGCGCAAGAAAACCGTCGGCAAAACGGACCACGATTTCCGTCAGTGCCTGATCGATCAATGCACCGCCCACCGGCAGGCCGAAGGTCGAGAGCGGCTCGAAACGGGTCAGGCGTCCGCCGCGTACTGTCAACCGCGCCAGCGCCACATCGCTGGTACTGGCACCGATGTCGAGCGTGAGCAGCAGATGGGGCCGATCATGGGTCTGATCGATGTCGCGGGCCAGCGCCTCGCTGATGTAGCGTGCGGCGGCTATGGCTTCTGGCAATGCACTCACGGCATCGGGCAGGGCGGAGGCACCGGGGAAAAGCCGGTCAAGCCGCCGGTGAAACAGCGAGAGTGCCGTCGCGTAACGGTTGCGGATCGCATCGCCCACGCCGCTCGGACAGGTGACGACAATGCGTGGCGCGACAGGGGCGGGATCCTCGGCGTCCGCCCGGACCTCGCCCTGGGCAAGGCGCAGGACATAGAGATCAATCAGTTCATCAAGAACGTCGGCCACAAGCTGGGGCGTCTCGACAAGGCTGACAACGCCGACCCGCCCTGTCACAGGATCAAGCCGGTTGACCGGGTCGGGCAGCGAGAGCGCCAGCTGACCGGTGGCGAGCGCATGCTTGAGGCCCGCCACACGGCGGCTGGCGGGGCGGCCCGGCGCGGCGGGTGGCGCAGGCACCGAGACATCGTAACGGCGCCCGAAATGCGCCATCCGCCGGCGAGCCGCCTCGCGGTCCGCACCAAGCATGGAAAGCTCTGGCAAGCTGCTCGGCAGGCGCGCCGCGCGCAGGTGATTTCCCGAATCGAGACTGACATGGCTGGGGATCAGCAGTGTCTGGCCGTCCTCCCGTGTCATCGCTTCTGCGTGGCCTGCGTCGACGTGTTCGGCAAGCCATTGACCGAGCGGTAACGGCCTGAGGTCAAAGGAGGCCCCGTCCGGTGCGGGGCTTCCTGCCCAGATCGAGATCGCCGAGGCTCCCAGATCGATGCAGATCGGCTGCCGATGAACCTGTCTGCTCAGCACGACGGGCGCGCTCGTGCGGAGAAACACGCGTCCGCCCGTCTCTGCCGTGATGATGAGGGTGATCGGCTCCATCTTGGTGCCGCCGAGCCGCACCCGTTCGGACAACGCATCGACCAGCGCGCGGAGCGGCAGCAGTGTTCGCGCCTGGCGGGTCGCGTCGCCGCCGCGTTCGAGGTTGGGACTGATGATCGCCGCGTTCTCGTGGATCACGGTATCGCCGATGCGGGCTTCCGCCCTGATCGTGATCGGGTCCAGGCGGCCCAGTGGCCAGCGCAGCGCTGCAACGGGAAGCCCCGCTGCGCGCACCGGCTCCGCCATCACCTCGGGATCGCAAGCGATGGTGACCTCCGCGCAACGGGTCTCGCATGGCGTGTCGCCATCAATGACGCATGGGATGGCTGAATCGCCAACGGCGATCAGCGCCTGGCTGGCGAGGCTGCTGATGAGCCGGGTCGACGACGGCGCGGCGGCGAAGGCAAAGCGCCTTTCACCATCGCCGCTCTGAGCTTCGCCCCAGCCCGAGATCCGGCCCGATACAACGAGGCGTGGCTGGCCGCCCTCCCGCGCCAGCAGCCGGTCGAGGGAGGATAGCAGTGCATCACGCTTGAGCATCAGGCCAAGAGCAAGCTGCCGGCCCGCCGCCTCGTCGGCGATCGGGAAAGTGACGCGGAAACGGGCTCCACCGCCGGGTGCATCACCGATCCGTTCGATTGTCGCCACCCCGGCAAGCCCGGGCGGTGCGACGAGGAGCAGCGCTTCAGCCGGTTGACCGGCGCATGCGAGATCGAGCGTGAGCGCCCGGTGGGCCTCGAACGCCAGATCGTCGGGAAGTTCCAGCGTGACCTCTGCCAGACGGTCCGCCACGCCGGGTGGCAGCGCATCGAGGTCGATGTCGTGGCTGCGCAAGGCGAAGCCCGGCCGTGATGCCCCCGCGACAACGCTGATCCGGGCCGCCCTCGGGGAAGAAGCCTTGGGTCCGCGCGGAAGGTGCAGGATGGTGGCAAAGGGCAGGGCAACGGTCGCCGCGCCTGCGCCTGCGCCCTCGACCCGTGCGAGCGCCACGCGCGCCGCAAGCCACTCGCGGCTGACCGCAAGCGTGGCTCGTTTGCCGGGCTCGAGGAGGATGTCTGCCTTCAGCGCATCGCCGGCACGCCAACCCATATCGCGGCCGGGCAGCATGGCACCGCGTGTCACGATTTCCAGCTTTGCTGCCGCGCGCAGATCGTCAGGCGCGTCGAAGGCAACGAGATCAATCATCGCGCCGGCCTCACGCCCGAGGTCGATGAGGACCGGCAGGCCATCGCGCCGCGTGTCGAGGCTGTAGTTGACTGTCATGGGAGGGATATTCCGTCCGACGCGGGCAGGCGGCCGATGAAGGCCTGACCGAGGGATCGCTCGCCGTGGCGGGCCTCGCCGGCCGCCACGAGCTTGGGCAGGGTCTCGACAAGCCCGGCTTGCAGACGATCCATCAGCGCACGCCGCGCGGGCAATTCTGGTGTGTCAGCTTCGCATGCCGCCGCCGCTGCCTCGGCGGCGATGTCACGGTACAGGAGGAAGAAGGCGAAGATCTGCAGGCTACGCCGGAGCAGGGCGGCAGTGCGTGCCTCTGCCTGTGGTTCCGGCGCAGCGGCGGCGAGCCACCGGTTCAGATCGCGCACTGAGGCATGGGCCGCCGGCAAGCGCAACAATGCGCGCAGTGCCGGTTCGGTTACGGCGGCAAGCCGGCTCATGCCGAGCAAGGCGTCGCCGCTGCGATCCTGCCCGGCAGCGACGCCCTCTGCTCCAGCTGCTGCTTCCAGCGCAACAAGCGCTGCGCCGATGGCCGATATGGCGCTACGCTCCGCCGTCTCGCGCGAAAAATGGGCATCGAGCAAAATCAGATCGCGGGGCGCGAGATTGGGCAGATCGCGCGCCAACTCTGCGGCAAGCGCTGCATCCACGCCGGAGCGTGCCGGCAGTTCCGCACGCAGGCGGGCGAGAACGCCCATGTCGATGGACTGGGCGTCGCGTTGCGCCTTGGCGAGCCGGACAGAATCGGCGGCCAGGGTCGTCAGCAGCGCCGATATCCGGATTTCACCTTCCGACGCGACGCTGGCAATCCTCCAGCCAGCGATCAGGCGATCGACATTGATCCAGTCGCCGCCGGCGGCGTGGGCCAGTTCGTCGAGAAGCAACTGCCGTTCGCGCCGGTCTGCCGCCGCCATGGGTTCGCCGGCAAGCCGGTTCACGGCCCGGCTGATCAATGCGGGAGCCTCCGCGCGCAGGAGCCAGTCAGCCGCGTGACCGGTTTCCGGCGCTGGTTTGCCCTTGTTCGTGAGCCGTGTGCGCGCCATTGCAGTGCGCCGCGCCAGCGCTGGATTGTCAAATGCAAGGAAAGCAAAGGCGAGGCGTGCGTCGAGCGCTTCCGCATCGAGTTCCTCGGCCAGAACCGGCGGCAGCGGCAGACGTCCGGCAAGCGCCGCAATCACCGGGGAGAGGGTTGATCGTTCTGCCTCCGGGGTCTGACCAGTCAGGGGTGACACCAAAGCCGATCCCCTGGCGCGCTGCCGTTGCCAGACCGCCTCGGCCAGATCGGCGGCCCGCTCCAGTCGCCTTCCGGCAATGACGGGACCGGATGCACTGGCCAGACTCACGCTGCGTCCGCCGCCAATTTCGGCCAAAGCCGTTGCTGTCGCTGGTCTATAGGTTCGCGATACGATGGAAATCGCCGGGGTTCCACCGCTTGCCGTTCCGCCATCAAAGCTGATCAGTGCCCGTGATCCCGTGACAGCAGGTGCGCCGCCGGCCACAAGCAACGCGCCCCTGTCGGCAAAAACAGCAACCTCGTCGCCCGCAGCTGCACCCTGGATGACGACAGACGGGGTGCCCTGCCAGAGCGAGAAGCCCCGCCGAAAGGCCTCGGCGGGGCCAACGCGCGTCGCGTCACGCGCGCCTGCTGCCACGCAGCCTGCCGCAAAGGTGTCGACGGCGCTTTCGACATCGGCTCGGACGCCAGCGTCCACGGCAGAGAGCGCCGCTGCCGCACGAACTGCGGCGGAAGGAAAATGGGCGATAAGCAGCTTTCCGGCGGCACCGTCGAAGTCCAGCTGCAGCACGTTTTCCTTGAGTGTGGCCTTGACCAGCACAACCGGCGTGGCATCGGTTTTGGCCGAAAGCGGCCCGATCCGGAGTCGGGCGCGGCCGCCGACGGCTTCCATGCGCAACCCAAGGCCGGCAACCTCCGTGCTGGCGGGTACACCGTGCAGGGCAGAGATGGAAAGGCGCGGTGATCCAGCCACGATGCCATCGGCACCGATGCGGAAAAGGCCAGGTGTCGTCGCATCGACCACGCCTGCCACCAGCAGGTCATCAAGTTCGACACTGGTCTCGCAGATGCTTCCGTCCGCCTCACGGCAGACCAGGCTGACGACACGACAGCCTTGCGGGAGCTGCGCCAGCGTGGTTTCGTCGCCTCCCACTGCGGCAAGCAGCATTGCGCCTGCATCCGTCTCGCCAACGAGAATTGTGTGCGACCCGGCAAGACCAGATCCGCCGAAAGCGATCATGTGATGTCCGTCCCAGGCGATCAGCGTGGGCGGTACGGGGATATCCGTCATGGGTCTGTGGCGGGTCTCGGGCGTGAAATCTGGAAAGCGTGAAATCTGGAAAGAACGACAGCGACCTAGGTGGCACGCCTGTTCGCGCATTGGCAAGCTTAGCCAGATTTTCACACAAGAAAGCGCA
>JBOFUS010000110.1:0-1311 GCA_051652685.1 Beijerinckiaceae bacterium | reverse complement strand
TATACTGGAACGGCGAGACGATGGCCGCCGGCGCGAGCTGTAACGCCTTGGCCACCATCACATGCGCCAGCATGGCCACCACGCCGAGCAGGGCCAGAAGCGCGAAATCCCTTGGCGTGGGTTGCACCCAGCCGAAGGGCGCGAGCGCCAGACCCAACAGCAGCGCGCCACCCGTCTGCCAGACAATCAGCGTCGTCGAGGATGCGCCCTTCAGCAGCCTCGTCGAAAGCAGCAGGCCGGCAAACAGCAGGCTGCCGACAACGGCGATCAGTGCCGGCCCGGTCAAGGTTTCTGCCGAAGGGCGCAGCACAATCAGCACGCCGATGAAGCCGACCAGCACGGCAATCCATCGGCCGGTATCCAGCCGCTCCTTGAGAAGGAACGGTGCAATGGCGGCCACATAGAGCGGTGCGGCAAGGTAGTAGGTCATGACACTGACAAGCGGGAGATGCACGACAGCCCAGTAAAAACAGGCCGTTTCGAGCGTGCCGAAGGCCATGCGCAGCGCGTTCAGCCCCGGTTGCGGCGGCCGTGCGATCTTGGCCCAGCCCTCCTTCGCGGCGAAAGGCAACAGCAGCGCCATGGCGGCAACACTGCGCAGCAGCAGCACCTGACCGACCGTGTAGGTCGACATCAACCACTTTCCCATCACGTCGTTGAGCGCGAAAAGCAGGATACCGAGGCACATGAGGCCGATGCCGGCGCGGGCGTTGGTTGATGACATTTGGCTTCCGCAGGAAAGTACCCTGGAAAGCACGTCCCGCAAGTTGTCTGTCAACCATCTTCCTTCACGGAACTGCTGAAAAGAAGACGTGCGGCCTTTGCCGTTCATTGAGCCGGCACCGTTCTTTCTGTATAGCGCTTGAAAAAAATTGCGGGGGCGTTGTTCCCGGCAAAGGCGGAAACGGTTCGGGCGCTGAGGCTGCGCGGAAGGAAATCAACTCCCATGATGAATATCGGCGACTTCAACTCTGGCATTGACGCGTCCGCGTCCGGATTTCGCAATCTTACGGCTGTACGCTGGAATTTCGAGGCTCCCGGCCTTTACGAAGAGTCATTGAAGCGCGGGGAATCGATGTTGGTGAAGGGCGGCGCTTTGCGCGTCGATACCGGCATTTTCACCGGCCGCTCGCCCAAGGACAAGTTTGTCGTCAAGGACGCGACGACCGAGGGGCAGGTCTGGTGGGATAACAACAGTGCGATGACACCCGCCCAGTTCGATCTGCTGTTGCTTGATTTTCTCAAGCACGCCGAAGGCAAGGAGCTGTTCGCGCAAGATCTCTATGGCGGCGCGGATCCGTCCTATCGCGT
>JBOFUS010000109.1:0-2866 GCA_051652685.1 Beijerinckiaceae bacterium | reverse complement strand
GTCTCGGTGATCTTCTCGGCCAGCTCACGGTATCGCCCGCTCTGGGGCGAGTCCTTCACGAAACCGAGCATCCAGCGATGCGCGTTGTCGAGGTTGGCGTAGCCTCCGGTCGCGAAGGCGCGGATCAGGTTCAGCGTCGCGGCCGACTGGCGATAGGCCATCAGCTGCCGTTGCGGATCGGGTGTGCGCCCCTCCTCGGTGAAGGC
Source organism: Beijerinckiaceae bacterium (assembly GCA_051652685.1). Taxonomy (GTDB): domain Bacteria; phylum Pseudomonadota; class Alphaproteobacteria; order Rhizobiales; family Beijerinckiaceae; genus JADCCX01. The sequence goes on along the minus strand of JBOFUS010000109.1, from coordinate 2,660 downwards.
GATGTCATTGACGATATCGCCCCGGTAGGAGGGCAGCTCGACGCCATTCTGCTTCTCGACCGGCGAGGAGCGCGGTTTGGCGAACTGGCCGGCCACGCGGCCGATCTTCACCACCGGCGAAGCGGCGGCGAAGGTCAGCACCACCGCCATCTGCAGGAACAGCCGGAAGAAATCGCGAATGTTGTCGGCCGAATGCTCGGCAAAGCTCTCGGCGCAATCACCGCCCTGCAACAGGAACTGCTCGCCATTGGCGACCTTGCCCAACGCCCGCTTGAGCTTGCGCGCCTCGCCTGCAAAAACCAGCGGCGGAAAGCCGGCAAGTTGCGCCTCCACGGCTTCCAACGCTGCCGCATCCGGATAGAACGGAACCTGTGCCACAGGTTTGTTTCTCCAGCTCGATGGGGTCCAGCGCTCGTTCATTGTGTATCTCCGCTCCGGCTTCTCGCGAAGGCTCGGGCTCTCTCCTCTGAGGCTTGGCGATATCGCCGGCGGCGTTTAACCATGAAAGCGGCCCCACGCCAAATGCCGCGTCAATGTATTTCTAGCCAGCTTTGGCGTTCCCACTGAAGGCCTGCACCCCGGCCGCCACACCTGCCACCAGCAGGGCACCACCTGCCCACTCGAACCAGTGTGGCAAGCGGCTCTCGTAGATAAACCCGTAGAGCAGCGCGAAAAGCGTCTCCGACACGATCATCTGTGCCGAGAGCGCCAGCGGCAGGCGCTGCGATGCGACGGTCCAGCAGTATTGCGCAACCCAGGAAGCGATGACGCCCATGGCAAGCGACCACAGCAGAAGCCGCGTGAAGTCGGCGGTGGCAATGCCCAACTCCGGCACGCGGCTCCAGCCAAGCAGGGGGGCCAGAATGATCAGCGGGACGACGCCAATCATCGCACCGAGCCCTTGCAGCGACGTCCAGGCCAGCGCGCCTGGCGCATCGGGCGCACGCATCGCCCGCGCATTCAGGATGGCATAGCCGAACCAGACACCGAGCGCGCCGAGTGCGAGCAGGAAGCCAAGGAGTACATTTCCGCGCGCCTCGACAGTTGCCGCCAAACCAAGGGTACCGATGTTGACCACGCTGAGTCCTGCCGCGATCAACAGCAGTGGCGCTGCCAGAACGCGCCAGCGCACGGTCCGGTCCTGCCAGTTGCCGTAGATGGCCAGCACCACCGGCAGCGCGCCAATCACCAGCGGCGCGATGGCCGGGCCTGCCAGACGAATCGAGAAGGCGGCGAAAAGATAATAGAAGACGTAGCCGGTCAGCCCCAGAACCAGAGCCAGCAGCACGCGCTCACGCGTCAGCTTGCCAGGCCGGAATCGCGGGCTCGCCGCCATCAGCGCCAGCGACGTCAGGCCAAAGGCGAGATAGCGCAGGATCGCAAGATCAACCTCGCCATAGGGCTGCACCGCACGGGGTGCCACGAAAGTAAGGCCCCACAGCGCGCCGGCGAGGAGGCCGGCGAGAAGACCGGTGAGCATGGGGTGGCGATAGGGGATCGTGCGGTTATTGGCGAGGGGTGATGTCCTTCTCCCGAGGGAGAAGGAAACTACACCCCTCGCCAAGACCGCCTCTCTCTGCTTCACTGCCGGCGAAGCAAAAAGCGGGGGCAGCCTTGACCTATGATCTCATCCTCAAGGGCGGCCACGTCATCGATCCCTCGCAGAAGATCGACGGCTTGATGGATGTGGCGTTCCGCGACGGCAAGGCGGCCGGTTGCGGCAAGGATCTCAAGGCCGGGCCGGCGACGGATGTGCGCGATGTCTCCGGCACCATCGTCACGCCGGGCCTCATCGACATGCACACCCATGTCTACTGGGGTGGCACGTCGCTGGGTATCGATCCAGATATGTTCTGCCGCATGTCCGGCGTCACGACTTCAGTGGACACAGGAAGTGCCGGGCCGGGCAACTGGCTGGGCTTCCGCAAGCACGTGATCGAGCGCTCGGAAGCGCGCGTGCTGGCCTATCTGCATGTCTCGTTCGCGGGCATCTATGGCTTCTCAAAGACGGTGATGGTGGGCGAGAGCGAGGACGTCCGCCTTATGGCCCCGAGAGAAGCGGCGGAGGTTGCAGCCGCCAATCGCGATTTGATCGTCGGCATCAAGGTGCGCGTCGGCCGGCATTCGTCGGGTGATCAGGGCACCGCACCGCTCAACGCTGCGCTTCAGGTGGCGGAGGAAGTTGGCATGCCGCTGATGGCCCATATCGACCATCCGCCGCCGTCCTATGAAGAGGTGCTGGCCATGCTGCGCCCCGGCGATGTGCTGACCCACGCCTTCCGGCCTTTTCCCAATGCGCCCTGCACGGCGCAAGGCACCGTCAAGCAGGCGGTGCAGGACGCGCGCCGGCGCGGCGTGCTCTTCGACATCGGTCACGGCGGCGGCAGCTTCGCTTTCAAGACCGCGCGGGCGATGCTGGCCAACGGCTTCCAGCCTGACACCATCTCATCCGACGTCCACATCAAATGCATCGAGGGTCCGGCTTTTGATCAGGTAACGACCATGTCGAAGTTTCTCTGCATGGGCATGAGCCTGTTCGACGTGGTGAAATGCTCGACCGAGAACGCCGGTCTGATGCTGCAGCGGACGGAGTACGGATCGCTGAAGGCGGGTTCGGTCGGCGATGCCACCATCCTCTCGGTCAAGGAAGGCAAGTTCGA
>JBOFUS010000108.1:0-5823 GCA_051652685.1 Beijerinckiaceae bacterium | reverse complement strand
CTCGTGGACCGCCGGGCCATGTTTGTCCGCGACGGCTGGGATCGCTACGAAGACACGGATGCGCCCTACGCCGCACGCGATACTGACATGCGCAGAGGCGGCTACACACCGATCCTGTGAAGGCTTTGAATCCTTTGATGGGTCCTGATCTTCTGAAGCGTTCTGAAATCAATGAACTCTCCGGTGGCCACGCTACCGGAGAGCTTCCGGCTTGGACCATGAGTGGTGTGTGAGGAGGATCCAGATGAGTGAGGTATCCACAGGTCTCGCAAGACTTCACACGGCGTTGATCGACGCGGCGAATGGCTATCACGAAGCCCTGAAAAGCACCGGAGAGGACGTCCAGACGCCGCTGTTCCGGAGCCTGCTCGAGCTGCACGACCATCATGTTACCCAGCTCGAAATCGAGGTCAGTACATTGCGTGGCGGTATCGACGACCATGGCTCATTCATGAGCACCGTCAACCGAACGGTCATGGGGATCAGATCGGTGCTGGGCGGTCTTGATGAAAGTGTTTTGCCCGGGCTGATTGATGGGGAGAAGCGCAACCTTGCCGTCTATGACGAGCTGCTGGCCATGACGTCGGATCAACCTGACATCCACGGGCTTCTTTCAGGTCAACGTCAGGCTTTGGCCGAGGCGATTGCGGGATTGCCGAACGGATAGCAGCCGGGGGGGTTATTGCATGTCCGATACGCCGATCGGCCATCGGCAACGTTTCAATCTCACGACCCTGTCACGTCGAACATTACTTCATTGCGCCGCAATGGGCCGGGGGTGAAGGGATCATTGTAATAGGCATAGGTCACGGGACCGGAAATCGTGAGGCTCCGCGCCGCAAGCCATTGCCGCAAGAGCGTTTCATTCGTTGCAATGGACGCATCGGTCGCGACACCTGAAAACCGGATTGCAGCGCGACGCGCGGCGGGAACCTGGAGCAGGCGCACATCGTCGCCAGCCGCCTTGGGCAAGGTCTCCAGCGTATACTTTGCCGGCATCACGAAGCGCACAAGCCAGTCCTCGCTTCCAGCCGTTGCCGGTGTCTGTGTCACCGGTGCCGTCATGGCGATGGGTTCGCGCGCCTGCATCACCGGCGCTGTCATGCTGACGCTTTCGCCGCTGCGGTTCTTCGCAAAGATGTATCCGGCAAGGGGTGAGAAGCCTGCGCGCACGGCGCTGTTGCGATCGCCCGCCCGGCGCACCTCGGCCACGACGAGCGCCGGATAGTCCCTGATCTCGATCAGGCCGTCCTGTGTGAGGACCGTATATTTCGGTTGCTCGACATTGCTCACAAGATAAATCCATACCCCACCGGCAACGGCGGCCAGTCCACCAACAATAGCCAACCCGATCAGCACTGGCTTCCTTCCGATTCTCATGCTTTCGATTCCCATGGCGTCAACCTACAGCAATCCGCCGCAGAATGGTCATGCATCTGCGTGGGTGTCAGCGGCGGATCAGCCGGCCCGGCCGGTGGCGCGGGGTCAGGTTCGCTAACAGGGCTGGGAGGATCGACGTCCGGCGGTGTCGGCTGTGGTCCGGGCACGGGCGGATATGCGGGGGGCTGGACCGGCGGCGGCGCGGGCATGGGATCACCCGTCGGTCCACTGTCGATTGAATGCCGGTTCTCGGTCATTGCCTCAAGCTCCGCTATTCGGTGTCGGGAGTTGCGTGAGTATCTGCGGCGAGGGCTTGATGCCTGAAGCCTTCTCGCCGTCGTCCGGACCCAGCCAGAGAAGCGAGATCAGCATATAGATGGCGGCGAGGAGCAGGCTGAACAGCAGGACGATCAGCACCGGCCTTCCCGGACGGCCCTGGCGCGCTTCCGTGGGTGTCAGCACTGTTTCGTCATGGTCTTTGTGCATCGTCAGTCCCCGTTGCTGGCAATCAGAAGGCAGTCCGGACGCGCGGGCCATGCCGCCCGCCCGGTTGAAGCGCTTCAGAGCGCCGACGAAACGCTCATGGGCGAAACATTCATGGGCATTGTGCCGGCAACATTCTGTTGCGCCAGCCGCTGCTTGAACCGCGTCTCAACATCTTCGGCCAGGGAGGTATAAAGCAGCGTCGCTGTCGGCGAGCCGATGGCGGATGCAACCCTGTCCACGGTCATGTCCGCCGCCAGAACGAAGAGTGTGGCGCTTTCGCCTTCAACCTTCTCCGCGAGACCCTTCATAAAGTCGTCGGAAATGCCGAAATCGGTGAAATATCCCGATGCCGCTCCGGTGGCTGCACCGACAGCTGCGCCGATCGCCGGCGCGAGGAAGATCAACCCGATCAGGCTGCCCCAGACGGCTCCCGACATGGCGCCGATCGCTGCGGTGTTGATGGCCTGATCCAGTTTCACGGACCCATCGGGTTTGCGCGAGACGATCACGGCATCGGCCAGCGTGATCGTCTGGCCCTTCTGGAGTTCGGAAAGTTTGGCGAGGGCGTCCCGCGCCTCGGCGACAGAGCGGTAGGTGACGGCGAAAAGCGTTCTCATCAGATTTTCCATTCGAAAGGTGGATCGGTTGCGCAAACGCGGCGGTGCTCAGTACGGAACGCTTCAAGGCGCGAAGGGTTGCGTCGGAAGACCGTATTTCTTGCGATAGATCCGTCGTGATGCCGGTTCAGGCCGGGGCCTGTGCCTCAAGGTTGCGAGACGTTGAACACTCTCAGGATCAGCCAGGCACCTGCGGCCGAGACAGCCGTAAGACAGGTGCCCCATGTGAGGTCGACGAGCGCGAGACGCAGCGAAAAACTCTTCAGCGTCGCATGGTTGGTGGCGTCGTAGGTTCCATAGGCTGCGAAGCCGAAGAAGGCTCCGTAAGCCGCCGCCATCATCCATGTCCCGCCGGAAAGGTTGGGCCGCACGGCGAAGAAAGCAACAGCTGCCGCATAGCCGATGTAGAACACGGCCGCTGCCGCGAGGCGCGGCTCGGGGCGCATCATGTCGCCGAGTGCTGCGGCATAAAACGGATGCATCGTCCGCAACCACACCACATCAAGCGGCAGCATCACGGCCGCGACGGCGACCCAGGCGAGCAGGAACTCACGCATCGTCGCTCTCGTGGCCAACGGTGGCCCCGGTACCGGCAGTCCCGATCTCTTCGAGGCTGACGACGACAACAGCACCGCTGAGAGCAAAGAGCGCGGTGGCTGCATCGGCCGTGACGCCGCTGACCGGCATGAGCCAGCCTGCAAGTGCCAGCAGCGAAACGGATGCAACGGTCAATGAAACACCGAAAAGCACGATCATCTGGATGATTCCCTCGAACGAGAGGTAAAACAAAATGAACGTATCTTTGTTCCTCCGGTACGTGGAATATTCAAATTCGGTCAATTGTCACGTTTCTGAATAGCGCCTGATGTTATGGAACATTGCAGCGGTGACTGCGTATTACGAATACGATAGTTCATTATCGTTGAGAATACGGAGAAAAGCGATGCGTGTCATTCCGCTATTTCTGATCAGCCTGCCGATGCCGGCGCTGTTTCTGGCGTTCCTGCTCCTCCATGCCTGACGCCTGCTCACGCCGCCTGCCTGCCCGCCTTCTGGTCGAAGAACAGGGCCTGGCTGATTGCGGCTTTCACCGCGTCCGGCCTGAAGGGCTTTGTGATGAGAAAAGCGGGCTCGGGCTTGTCGCCCGTCAGCAGCCGTTCGGGATAGGCGGTGATGAAGATCACGGGGACGTTCACCGTGGTCAGGATCTCGTTGACAGCCTCGAGGCCAGAGCTGCCGTCGGCGAGCTGGATATCCGCCAGCACCAGTCCTGGCCGCCGTTGCCCGATCAGCGCAATGGCTTCCTTATGGGTGCGGGCGATGCCCGTCACCTCGTGCCCAAGCTCCAGCACCATGGCCTCGATATCGAGCGCGATGATCGGCTCATCCTCGATGATGAGAACGCTGGTCACGACCTGCTGGGCGATCTCGTGTGCTGCCTGGGCAAGCATCGATTGACACTCGGCCGGTGTAACATCGAGGATGGCGGCCACAGTGTCTTCCGGGAAACCCTCGACGGTGCGCAGGATGAACGCCTGCCGCGCGCGCGGCGTCAGCATCTCGATGTTGCGCTCGACGCCTGTGAGGTTCTGCGGCGACTTGCGCGTCGCGTCTCCAGTGGACCAGAGCTTGAGGAAAACCTGATACAGCGCCTGCTGGGCCGGCAAGGCGCGGGGGAACACCGAAGGGTCGGTGACGAGGGCCTCCAGCGTCTGGACAACATAGGCGTCACCCAGCGCCTGCGAACCGCTCAGCGCGCGCGCGAAGCGGCGCAGATAAGGCAGATGGGGGGCGATCTCTCTGGCGACGGACATCGTGGAACCTCGTTGGATTTTAGGGAAAAGATCGAGATTTATCCGTCATTTGGCAAGATTTTTATTTTTTGGATTTCATGGAACCCGGTGCCTTCCGCCGCGTTTAACGCTTGATATGAACAGCTGGCGGCAGCAGCAATTGCAGGAGCAGCATTTGCCAGGCCACGGCTGACGGGACGACGCGACATGACACACAAACCGAAAGACGGAGTGGCCAGCGTGGATCAGACTGCGAATATCGTGCGCATCGACCCGCCGGGGCCTCCCGTGCTCGGTGGTTTCGTGCAGGACGCGATTGCCCGCTCGCTGCGCGCGCATTTCGATGACATCGCCAATGCGCCGGTGCCCGACAAGTTCCTGGTCCTGCTCGCCGAGCTTGAAGCAAAGGAGGGCAAGCGTGGTGACTGAAAGTGCACGCGAAGCGCCCACCCTTGTGTTCCGCGAGCGGCTGCTGGCGGAGGTTTCGGGACTGCGTGCCTTCTCCTATTCGCTTTGCGGTTCGTTTCATCAGGCCGACGATCTCGTCCAGGACGTGTTGCTGAAGGCCTGGGGCCATTCCGACAGTTTCATAGAAGGCAGCAACATGCGCGCCTGGCTCTTCACCATCGCCCGAAACACCTACTACTCGCTGTATCGCAAGCGCGGGCGGGAGGTTCAGGACGTCGATGGCATCCACGCCGCCAACGTCGCCGTGGCCCCGGCCCAGCACGGCGTGATGGATTTGGCGGATTTCCGCATCGCCTTGGCGAAACTCCCGGATGAACATCGCGAGGTGCTGATCCTCGTCGGCGCGTCTGGGCTTTCCTACGACGAGGCGGCCGAGATCTGCGGTGTTGCCGTCGGCACCATCAAGAGCCGCGTCAGCCGGGCACGCACGCGGCTCGGCGAACTGCTGGGAATTGACGCGGCCCATGATGCGGAACCGGATGGTCGATCTGTCCTGCCGTCGTATGCGGCGGCGGTCTCCGCCGGGCGATGAACGCGCGTTTTTCACCCCGCAGCGTGCGGTCGAGGCTGTTTCTTCTTCTGGTTTTCATTTTCCTTCCCGTCATGGCCATCACGCTCCTGCTTGCCAACGTGACGTATCGTTCGGAGCTGGCCAACCTCCGGCAGGAACGCACGCGGCAGGCGGATGACTACGCGATCCGGACGCGGCTGTGGCTGCGTGGCGTGCTGCGGGCGCTGGAGGTGATTGTCGCCAACGCCCCGCCTGGGATCAGCGATCCTGCCACCTGCCAAGGTTTCATTTCCGGTGTCGTGGGAACGTCTTCCGCATACAGGGCCTTGCACCTTCAGGGGAACACCGGACGGGGCTGCATGGCGGCCGTCGACGGCATCATCGACGATGCCGAACTGGAGCAGCTTGCGGCGCGGATGCGGCTTCTTCCGGAAACGCGCAGCTGGGTCGCCGGGATTACCAGCCGCTTCCGCTACGATGCAATGAAGCTCAACGGCGCGACGTATTTTATTGTGCATCTGCGCGAGGACAACGGTTCGCGTGCGGTGAATGCTGCGACCATGCTGGT
>JBOFUS010000107.1:0-19614 GCA_051652685.1 Beijerinckiaceae bacterium | reverse complement strand
AGCCAGATCAAAGGTGGACCGATGGCAAACGTCGAGAAAGTGAGCGTTGCTCTCACGCCCGAAATGGCGGCAACCATGCGGCAGGTAGTGGAAGCAGGCGAGTATGCGTCCGCCAGTGAGGTCATGCGCGAGGCGCTGCGCGAATGGAAACTGCGCCGCGTGCAGCGCGCGCAGGCTATTGATGAGCTTGGCCGCCAGTGGGACAAGGGACTTGCCAGCGGCGAGGCTGTTGATGGCGGTGAAGCCTTTGCCCGGATACGTGCGCGGCTGGACGCCGGATGCTGAGCACCTGATCCGAAATGACTGTTCGGCTACGCCCCGAGGCTGAGGCCGATATCGAGGGAATTGCCCTCTTTATCGCCAATGACAATCCCGTTGCTGCCCGCAACTGGCTCGCTGACATCCAGCTTCGCTGCCAGCGTCTTGGTGCCATGCCGGGCATGGGCGTCGCACGGTTTGATCTGCGGCCAAACCTGCGCATGTTTCCCGTCGGCAGCTATCTCATTCTGTATCAGGAGATTGGGGGAGGTGTTGAAATTGTGCGTGTTCTGCATGGAGCGCGGCAGTGGCAGGAGCTTTTGTAGTTAACTCGCGCTGGTGAGTGTTGCATTTCAGCAGTCTACCCCTCGTTCAGATTGCCCGCTGGTTCACCCGCTTCGACAGTTCCGCCGCGCTCTCCCTCCGCTCCGAATATCGGTCAACGAGGTAGTCGGCGCAGTCGCGCGTCAGCAGCGTGAACTTCACCAGTTCCTCCATCACGTCCACGATGCGATCATAGTAGGGCGATGGCTTCATGCGGTCCTGGTCGTCGAATTCGAGAAAGGCCTTGGGGATCGAGGACTGGTTCGGGATGGTGATCAGCCGCATCCAGCGGCCGAGGATGCGGAGTTGGTTCACGGCGTTGAAGCTCTGGGAGCCGCCGCAGACCTGCATGACGGCGAGCGTCTTGCCCTGCGTTGGCCGGACGCCGCCGAGTTCCAGCGGGACCCAGTCGATCTGGGCCTTCATGATGCCGGTCATCGCGCCGTGGCGTTCGGGCGAGCACCAGACCATGCCTTCCGACCACATCACCAGTTCGCGCAATTCCGCCACCTTGGGATGGCTCGCGTCCGCGTCGTCCGGCAGCGGCAGGCCGGAGGGGTTGAAGGTCCGGGTTTCCGCGCCGAAGCGTTTGAGAATGCGCGCGGCTTCTTCCGTGGCAAGACGGCTGAAGGACCGCTGCCTCAACGAGCCATAGAGCAGCAGGATGCGCGGCGCGTGCGGCGTGGGTTTTGGCGAAAACAGCTTTTCGTTCGAGACGGGTTCGAAACACGCTTCATCAAGGTTCGGCGACGGCTTGTCGTGGTCAGCCGACACGGTTGCCATCCGCGTCGATGATGAGCGCGCCATCTTCCTTGTGGAGCGGACCGGGCGGGAGCCGATCAAGCAGATCGAGGACCAGCTCGCTTGGACGGCAGAGCCGGACACCCTTCGGCGAGCAGACAATCGGGCGGTTGACCAGAACCGGATGGGCAAGCATCGCGTCCAGCAGCGACTCGTCGGTTACGGCGGGATCGAGCAGCCCCAGTTCCTGCGCGGGCGATTTCGTGGTCCGCAGCGCCGTGCGCGGTGTCAGATCGGCGGCGGCGAAGAGCGCAAGCAATTGCGGCCGCGTCCAGCCCGTCTTGAGATACTCGATCACGACAGGCGTCACGCCCGACGCTTCGATGATGGACAGCACGTTGCGCGATGTCCCGCATTCCGGATTGTGGTGAATGACGATCATGGGAATCCTACCATCATTGAAAGCAGTTTCGTGAATTGCCCGGCGGCTGAAGAAGCCGGGACGCAGGGCATCCCCCTCACTCCTCATCCTCCTCCTCATCGCGCCTTGCCTGGCCGATCTGGTCCTTCCACATCTTCGCATAAAGCCCGCCGCGCTTCTTCAAAAGCTCCGCGTGCGTGCCCTGCTCGGCGAGCTTGCCCCGGTCGAGCACGTAGATCACGTCCATCTCGGTTACCGAAGTCAGCCGGTGCGTGACCGATACCACCGTACGGCCCTTGGCGACCTTGTTGATGGTGCGGTTGATCTGGCGCTCGGTCGTCTGGTCCAGCGCCGAGGTGGCTTCGTCGAGCAGCAGCAGCGTCGGATTGCGCACCAGCGCGCGGGCGATGGCGAGGCGCTGGCGCTGGCCGCCGGAGACGGTGCTGCCGCGCTCGCCGACGATGGTCTGGTAGCCTTCCGGCAGGCCGAGAACGAACCTGTGGATCTCGGCTGCCTTGCAGGCCGCGATCACCTGCTCGTCCGTCGCCTCGCCATTGCCGAGGCGGATGTTCTCCATGATCGACATATTGAAGAGAATATTGTCCTGAAAGACGATCGCCATCTGGCTGCGCAGGCTGTCGCGCTGCGCGTCGGCGATATCGATGCCGTCGATGGTGATGCGGCCGCCTGAGGAGTCATAGAGACGCAAGAGCAGGTTCATGATCGTGCTCTTGCCGGCACCACTGCGGCCCACGATGGCCACGCGGCTGCCGGCCGGGATTGCGAGGCTCAGTCCGTCGAGGTGGTTCTGCTTCCCGTCATAGCTGAAGGTCACGTTCTCGAAGGTGAGGCCCTGCTCCATCTTCGGCAGCGGTTGCGCGTTGGGCTTGTCCACGTTGCGGATCGGTTCCTTCAGGAAATCATCGATGTGGCGTGCCGCGCCCGACCCCTCGATCAGCACGGGGATGAACTGCGTGATGTGGCCGACGTTGTAGGACAGCTCCCAGAACACGCTCTCGAAGGTCACGAAGGTGCCGATGGTGATCTGCTCGTTGAAGGCGAGCCAGGCACCGATGGCGAGCACCAGAAGATGCAGCGCCAGCACGGAAATGGTGATGGAGCGCTCGACGAGGCCGTTTGACCAGGTCATCTGCTGCATTTCGCGCTGGATGCCGCGGTTGCGCTCGTCATACCAGCCGATGGTGCGGCGGCGCAGGCCGAAGGCCTTGATTACCGGCATGGAGGTGAGCACCTCCTGCGCGACACCCAGCGCCGACGCTTCGTTCTTCTTGACGGCGTAGGACGCATCGACCGCCCGCCTGGCGAAACGGCGCGGGGCCAGCAGCGCGATGGGGAACAGCAGCGAGGCGACGAGCGCCAGTTGCCAGTTGAGCACAAACAGCAGGATCAGCCCCGCAACCAGCTCGAACAGCGGCAGCACTCCCCATTGCGCGCCGTGGTTCACGGTCTCCTCCAGCTGCGACATGTCGGACGAAAAGCGCTGGAGCGTCGCACCGGCCTTCTCGCGGTGGTAGTAGTCCACCGGCAGATCCTGCGCATGGGCGAAAAGATGCGTGCGGATGTCGGCGATGATGGCAGAGCCGGTCTGGGCATTCAGCCATTCGAACCAGACCATGACGACGGATGAAATCACGCCCATGACGAACATGGTGCCGAGAATCCAGAACAGCACCTCGGCGCTATCGCCATTGATGGCGTCGTCGATCAGGAACTTGAGCGCCAGCGGAAACGCGGTGTTGTAGGCGGTCTCGACTAGGATCGCCACAAGGATAAGGCCAAGGCCCTTCCTGTGCTTGGGCAGGAAAGGCTTCAGGAAATTGAACATGATGGTGAGCGCGTTGCGGGTCTCCGTCGCGCTGACGACGTGGGGGGAGAGCTCATCTTCCTCGTCTTCGTTCTCGTCGTCTTCCTCGTCTTCGTCGTCCTCTTCTTCCTCCTCCTGCTTTTTGCGGGCAGCGGCCTTGGCGCGCTTCAGCCTGGCCTCTTCCTCGGCGGCAAGCAGGCGCTTTTTCGCCTCTTCGGCCGTTTCGGTCGGCGTGCGCGACATGGGTGCATCCTGAAGGAAAAGGCGGGGCGGTGGACCCACGCGGCGGGTTGGCTTTCGCGGCCCTGCTTAGGCGATGGCGGGCCGGTGCGCAAAGGGCGCGCGTTAAAAAAGGGTTAAGCCGATTGATGCTTCACCCCTGCAAAAGTTGCGCTGCTAACCTTGCATTAACGCAATCCTGCAAATCTCCACGCGAAAGCATACGGGAAAAACAAGAAGATGCGAATCAACTCCCTCGCCAGCCGGATCACGCTTGTTTTCGTTGCGGTCTTTGTCCTGGCGACCGCGCTCAGCCTCACCATACGGATCTCTTCGCAACGAACCGAAATGCGCGATGCGTTCAACGCCCACGCCGAGGGCATTGTCGCGATCACCTTGCCCTTGATCCAGAAGGCTCTGGAGGAGCGGGATACGGTGATGTCGGCCCGCGCCGTCGAGGGGCTCAGCAAGGACAAGGACGTTGTCGGCGTCAGCGTCGTGGACCGTCTTGGCCGCATCGTGGCGCACAGGGGCGGCGACAGCGTCAAGGTAAGGCAGGGTGGCCTCGGTGCGCTTTCCGAGCTCTACGGACTGTCATCCGAGGATATCCGGGCACCGAAAGAGCGGGTCGTGTCGCGTGATCCGGCGGGGGTTGTCACTCTCGTGCCGTTTCACATTGTCGAAAATGACCAGAAGGTGGTCATCGGCACCGCGCTGTACCGTTTCTCCGCCGCCCGCCATGATGCGGCGGTCGCGAGCCGGGTAAAGGCGCAGATCATGGACGCGGCGATCCTTGCCGCCGTTCTGGCGTTGCTCGCCTTCGTGGTGGCCCAGTCGATCACCAAACCGTTGCGGGCGCTGTCCGAAACCGTTGGTGCAATCTCGCAGGACCGTCTGGACGTGGCGGTGCCGGGTCTTGACCGCCAGGATGAGGTCGGCGCGCTGGGCCGCGCAGTGGCAGTGCTCAAAACGCATCTCGAGGAGCGCGCTACACTCCGGCTAGCCCAGGCGGCGGAGAACGAACGGCGTCTGGAAAGCAGCGCCGAACTTGAGCGCGCCAACGAGCGGCTGCGCCATGATATCCAGCAGATCCTCATGCGGCTTGCCGGCAGCAGTTCTGTCATGGACCGGGCGAGTGGCGAGGTCGGTGCCAGCGCGGAAGCCACAGTAGCGGACGCGGAAAAGGCCATTTCCTTCGCCCGCGACGCCGCAAACAATGTGCAGCAGATGGCGGCGGCAACCTATGAATTCCGGCAATCGGCCGAGACCATCGGCGAGGCCGTCCAGCGCGCCCATGGCGCGGCGGAAATCGCGCGGGTCAAGGGCGAGACTGCCACCATGTCCTTCGCTGCGCTCTCGCGCCATGGCGAGACCATCAGCCAGGCGCTCGAACTCGTTAGGGCCATCGCTGCCCAGACGAACCTGTTGGCCCTCAACGCCACCATTGAGGCGGCGCGCGCGGGCGAAGCCGGCCGTGGCTTTGCGGTCGTCGCTACCGAGGTCAAAGCACTTGCAGCACAGACCACGCTCGCTACCGACAAGATCACGGCCGAAGTCGCAGGTCTGTCTGCCAGCGCTGGCGTCGCCAATCTCGATGTTGAGGCCATCACAGCCAGCCTGCAGGACGTTCTGGCGCTCGCCGGTGACATCGCAGCAGCCGTCCAGCAACAGCAGCAGGCGGTCGAGCGCATTGCCCAGGGCGTCGCAGAGGCAGCGCAGGACGCACAGCTTTCGGAAGGCAGCATCGCCCAGGTCGGTGAACGGGCCGAGGCCAACCAGGGCTCCGCCCGCCAGATTTCCGACGCGATCAGCGGCGCACGGATGCATTTTGACGAGCTTCAGGGCGTCGTCGACCGCTATCTGAAAGAGACAGCCGCCGCCTGATCAGAGACGGTTCTGTGCAAACCTCACCCCGAGCTTGTCGAAGGGCAAGGATCATCACTTTGGGCAAGGATGATCACTTGTCGTTCTCACACGACCCTTCGACAAGCTCAGGGTGAGGGCTCGGTCAACGCAGGTCGAAACCTTCGTATCACGCGGTCATTCTGCCCGTCAGGTCCTTTGTTGCGGCGATGAAGTTGTCGATCTGGCGGCGGTTGTTCCAGAGGCAGGCGTTGACCCGTTGCGGGTGCGCCATCGGCTTCGGTGCCAACGTCTCCGGATCGCGATTGGGAATCGAGCCGACCGGGAACAACTGCGCCTCCGGGTCCGGCGCACGCGTCAGGCCATTGCGGCCGACGCCAAGGCCTGAAATGCGGAAGCCGTATTCGCGCAGCATGCGCGTGCGGAAGTCCACGTTCAGCTTTTCGTCCAACCTCTGCTCCGCCTTCGGGAAGGGGTTGAAGCCTATGATGCCTGATTGCAGCGCAGGGTCATGCCAGGGCCGCAATACCGCGTCGTCGCCGAACGCCTCGGTGATGCGCTCGCGGAAGTAATGCCCGAGCCGCATGTGCCATGTCTCGATGCGCTTGAAGCCGATCTTGTCCCACATCTCCACCGCGTCGCCCAGTGCCCGCCAGTCGGCGCTTTCAGGGAAGCCGTACATGCTGAGCGCCTGGCCGATGTCAAAGTTGCCCCGGCTGCCGTCGAAGGGCACATCACGCGACTGCGTGCGCACGAGGTGGAACTTCGGCAGGGGCGCGCCGTTGGCAGCGTTCGGCTTGTTGCGGATATAGAGCAGGCCCGTGCCGCCCGGTCCGCATTGCCATTTGTGGCCGCAGAGCGCGAAGAAATCGATGCCGCTCTCGTCGAGCTTCGGATCGATCATGCCGTTGTAGTGCGCGCCATCGACGATGGTGACCGCGCCTGCCTTCTGGGCGATGGCACTGATCCTGGCTTCCGGCAGGCGCATACCTGTTGGCCAGAGTGGCGAGGAAAAGAAGATCGCCTTGGTCTTGCCAGGCGTGACGCGCTTTTCGAGTGCTGCCACCACCTCATCGGCCGTGGTTTTTGCCCCGACAGGGATGCCCCACTGCTTGATGACCACGCCGTAGCGGGCCGCAACCCTGAGTGCCAGCGTGATGCCGGTCGGATGTTCCAGCGGCGAGATGAGAATTTCGTCGCCCGCCTTCCAGTCGATGCCCATGGTGGCAAGAGTCAGCGCATCGGTGGTGTTGCGCGTGATGGCGATCTGGTCCGTCGTGGTGCCATAGGCCTTGGCGATCTTCTCGCGCGTTTTAGCGGAGGGCTCGGCGTAGACGGGGAAGGGATCGCGGGCGATCTGGTCAAGCCCCTCCTTCATGCGCGCCAGCACGGCCCTGGGCATTGAGCCCTTTTGCGCAGCCATGAAGTAGACCACGTTCGGATCAAGCGTGAATTCCTTTGCGAGATCCATGAAATAGGGCTCCTCCGACGCGAAATAGGCGGCCGTATCGGCCGGAAGGCTCGCAGGCGTCGCCTCGACGCCCCCTGTCTTGCCAAATGCCGTTGTCTGGCCGCGCGCGGTGGTGGCGAACAGCGCCGCCGCACCGGCAGCGCCAATCAGGGCGCGTCGATCAAAGCCGGCTTTTGCAGGGGCATTTCCGTCCGATTGGTTCATGGCGATTTCTCCCGGCGTCCTCCTCACTGGAGGCTTCTGCCGCCATGCAAGACCCGCGCCGCGCAAAAGGCAAGTGCCCAGAAGGCAAGTGCCCAGAAGGCAAGTGCTCAAAAGGCAAGTGCTCAAAAGGCAAGTGCTGTGTCGGTGCGGGTTTGACAGGCGGCTTGCAGTGTGGCGCGTTACACTCCTGGGCAACGGAGGCCGGCATGCGGGGGGTACGCTGTTTTTCTTGGTTCGACGCCTTTTCCGTGTCCTTCGCAGCAAGGGGCAAGGGCATGGCGACTGCAATTGCGACGATCATGGCCGGTCTGTTTTCGGCGCTCCTTCAGCCTTTGCCCGCCGTTGCGGCTGACGCGGTCACCGGCATCGAATGGCAAGTGAGGGACCGTTTCCGCGTTGTCTATTCCGACGATCAGGCGCAGTTCATGCGCGATTTCGACAGCTACTTCGAGCGTGCGGCGGGCAACGGCGGACCAGACGCCGCTGATGGGCAATGGCAGGTCTATCCGTCACCGTTCAAGCCGGGATTGCGCACCGCTTATGTTCCTGCCGCTGCTCAATATGGCCGCAGCTGGTTCCACGACCGCGGGCGGAAGATCGACGTGAAGATAGCGCGCCGCGCTGAACGCTTCCTGACCTGCATCTGGACACTCGGGCGGGAGGAGGCAATCGCGCCCTGTGGCAGGGAGGTCGCGTTGCGCACCGAAGTCGGCAAGCATCGGTTGAGCGTGCGCATTATGGACGACGTCAGCCCGGGGTTCTTCGACCGCGAGATCGACATTGAGGTGAAAGATCTCAAGTTCGTGGCGCTTGGCGACAGTTTCGCGTCGGGCGAAGGCAATCCGCACGTCACCTACCGTGTCATGCCAGGCACCGGCGGAGAACGTCACCGGCTGGTCGAATGGTGGGAGCATCGCTGCCATCGCTCGCTGCTGGCCCCTGCCGGGCAGGCCGCCGTCAACCTTGCCCGCGCGCGCAGGGACACGTCTGTCACCTATGTCAGCTACGCCTGTTCAGGTGCCACGGTTGATGAGGGAATTCTGGGGCCATATGCCGGCCGCGAAACCGTCGAGGACATGAAGATCACCATCGAGCCAACCGATCAGGCGCAGCTCGTCTATTTCAAGGGCACGAAGCTCCGGCCGCAGCTCAATCAGGCGAAAGACCTGCTTTGCCCGCGCCAGGGTGAAGCCGGTTGCCTCGACGAGCCGGCAAAGCCCGACATTCTTGCGCTGACGACCGGCGGCAACGAGCTTGACTTCGGACCGCTTGTCGCTGGCTGTGCGTCAGGTTCCTGCCGTATCGATGCCGCCACCATGGCTCCGCGTTTCCGTGATCTTGACCGGCAGTTTGCCGATCTGGCGCTCAGGCTGCCGGAACTCGGTGCGAAGAACATCTTCCTCGTCGGCTATCCCGACATGACGAAGAATGAAAACGGCGGCTTCTGCAATGACAACCCCTTCGATTTTCGCCCGGATTTCATCCCGCGCTGGCTCACGCTCTTCGGCTTCGGCGTGTCGCGGCTTGAAGCGAGCAACGCCTTCCGCGAGGTTCTCGATCCGTTGCGCAAACGCATGCAAAGGATCGCCACCGCGCAAGGCTGGACCTATGTCGAGCGCTTCAAGGTGAACCGTGGCTTTTGCGCCCGGCCCAGCTGGTTCCACACCTATGGGCAAAGCTGGAACAAACAGCATCTGGTGGCGGGCGAAATTCCGACGGGCGCGATGCATCCGAACGTCTTTGGCCATCGGGACGCGGCTGAACGCCTGCTGGACGAGATCAACCGGAAAGTGAAATAGCTCGCCATGTTTGACGCGAAAACCGCCTCCTATCCCCGTGACATGACCGGCTATGGCCGTTCAGCGCCCGATCCGCGCTGGCCAGGCGGAGCGCGGATCGCCGTGCAGTTCGTCATCAACTATGAGGAAGGCGGCGAAAACTGTCTGCTGCATGGAGATGCGGCTTCCGAGGCGTTTCTGTCAGAGATCGTGGGGGCTGCCGCCTGGCAGGGCCAGCGCCACATGAACATGGAATCGATCTACGAGTATGGTGCCCGCGCCGGCTTCTGGCGGCTCTGGCGCATGTTCACGGAGCGGAAGATGCCTGTCACGGTCTATGGCGTGGCCACAGCCCTGATGCGCGGCCGCGAGCAGGTGGCAGCCATGAACGAGGCCGGCTGGGAAATTGCCAGCCATGGCCTCAAATGGATCGACTACCGCGATTTCAGCCGCGCCGAAGAGAAAGCGCATCTCGACGACGCGATCCGCATGCATACCGAGGTGACAGGGCAGCGCCCGCTCGGATTTTATCTCGGGCGATGCTCCCAGAGTACGCTCGATCTTACCATGGAGGAAGGCGGCTTCGAGTATTCTTCCGACAGCTATGCCGACGACTTGCCTTACTACATCACGGGCCCAAGGGGGCCGCATCTCATCGTGCCCTACACGCTGGATGCCAACGACATGCGCTTTGCCACGCCGCAGGGCTTCAATGCCGGCGATCAGTTTTTCGCGTATCTGAGGGACAGCTTCGACTTGCTCTACGCCGAAGGCCGCGAAGGCCGGCCAGCGATGATGTCCGTGGGGCTCCACTGCCGGCTGGTTGGCCGACCGGGGCGGGCGCTGGCACTGGCGCGGTTTCTGGACCACGTTCTGGCCCATGAGAAAGTCTGGGTGCCTACACGACTGGACATCGCACGACACTGGCGGAAGGTCCATCCGCCGCTTTAATCCGTAAGCGGTTGCAACAGCGGGTCGCTGGCCCGAAAGGTGCTCTATGACGAAGCCGGCCTATCTGCCGCTTGACGGCGCGGCGATCGATCTCGCCGTTCACCCGCAGCGGGATGCGGCGCTGGATGAAATCCACGCGCGGCCATTCCACCGTCTTGAGTCGCCCCGCCGGTTGTTGCACTTCGCCTTCCAGGTGAACGGCGAGGAGGCAAAACGCGACCGGGCGGCCATGGCGGCGCTTTGCGAGCGCCATCTCTACATGACGCCGCAGGCGGGCAGCGCCTATCACCGGGTGATCCGCCCGGCCTTTGGCCTGCGCTGGGAACAGCACAGCGAATTCACCACGCAGACCTGGGACATGGATGTTGCCGACCCGACAGTGCTGAAACCGGAGGGCTTCACGCCGTTGCCGCTGGGCGATTTCTGGCAGCCGGGGCCGATGCTGGTGGCGCTCGATGTTCTTGTCATCGCGGCCGCACATGCCACGGGGCTGGAGGCGACCTTCGATGAAACCAGCCTCGCCCGTTCGCGCACCGACGATGGCGCAGGCGAGGTCTGGTCGGATTTCAAGCGCGACGCCAAGGGCTTCACGCGCATCGTCGTGGTCGATCACGGGCTTGGCCCCTTGCGCGCCGGTTCGCTGGTGCAGCGGCTGATCGAGATCGAGACCTACCGGACACTGGCGCTGCTCGGCCTGTCGGAGGCGCGGCGCATCGGTGCCGCGGTGCGCGAGATCGAGGGAACGCTCGGTGGACTGATCGAGCAGAGCCGGCTTGCGGCGGGTATCGCTGACAACAAGCACCTGCTGGAGCGATTGACGGGCTTGACGGCCGATCTGGAGTCGATCTCCAACTCCGTGACGTTCCGTTTCGCGGCCAGCCGCGCCTATGACGACATCGTCTTCCAGCGCCTCGATGTGCTCGATGAGACCCAGGTCGGCGTCTATCCGACGTGGCGGGACTTTCTCTCGCGCCGGATGGCGCCGGCGCGCCGCACCATTGCTGCCATGCAGGAGCGTTTGCAGGATCTCTCGCGCAAGCTGACGCGGGCGACAACGCTTCTAAGGACGCGCGTTGATGTCGAGCAGGAGCAACAGAACCAGGAGTTGCTGAAGTCGATGAACGAACGCACGCGGCTTCAGCTCAGGCTGCAACAGACCGTCGAGGGGCTGTCGGTGGCGGCGGTCAGCTATTACCTCGTCGGCCTGATCTACTACGCGCTGCAGGGGCTTTCGCGCGCGAGCCTGGTGGGCGATCCGATGTTGCTGGCCGGCCTGTCCGTACCGCTCGTGGTGCTGTTTGTCTGGCTGATGTTGCGCAGGCTTAAACGTCACTTCCCGGCAGAATAAGGTTTGGCACAATGATCAGGCAATCTGCGTCGCCATGTCGATCAAGGCACGATCTGAGCCGGACGGCCCCAAGATCGAAAGACCCAGCGGCGCGCCAAGCCTGAGTGCCAGCGGCATCGAGAGCTGCGGCAGCCGCGACAGGCCCGACAGGCACAGCAGATTGAGGCTGCGGTTGCGGTAGCTCTCGAGCTCAGCCTCGCCATCGCTCAGCAACGGAGCGATATCAGCCATGGTCGGAAGCACAAGGACACCATCGTTGCCAAGCAGCGCTTCCAGATGCGTCGTAAAGCGATCCCGCACGTGGATCGCGTCGCGCACCTCGTCGTCGGTTACCGCCCGCGCAAAAGCAAAGCGTTCGGCCACGCCGGGTCCCAAAGGCGGAAGATAGCGTTCGATCATCGCACCATCCGTCTCCCACGCCTCGCGTCCCTGAAGGCGCCGAAATGCCCAGTACAGCTGTTCGAAGCCGTCCGGCGCAGTCGTGATTGGTTTGGCGGGGCCAAGCGCGGCTTCCAGTTGCGCCACCGCTGGCTTCAACGCTGCCTGAGCTTCGGTCGAGAGCAGGGCAAAGCAATCCATGGCCAGCAGCAGCCGTGGTCGGTCGGGGAAACGCCGGCGATCACGGCCGAGCAAGACCTCGCCGACGCGGGCGAAGGCGGCAGCGTCGCGCGCGAACCAGCCACAGGTGTCGAAGCTCCGCGACAGGTCATGGACGCCCTTGAGGCTGATGCGGCCATGTGTCGGCCTCAGGCCATAAAGCCCGCAATGATTGGCCGGCGCGCGCACGGAACCGCCGGTGTCTGTACCAAGTGCGAAGTCGCAGAGGCCGTGCGACACAACGGCCGCCGAGCCGGAGGACGATCCGCCGGGAATGCGGTCAAGCGCGGCTCCATTCGACGGCGTGCCGAAATGCGCGTTCTTGCCGTTCATCGAGAAGGCGAGCTCATCGGTGATGGTCTTGCCGACGAATTTTGCGCCAGCCTCGAGCAGTTTGCGCACAGCATCGGCGTGCTTCGTCTTGATCTGCGACATGGCAAGCATGTGCGGACTACCGGCCCCCGTCGGGTAGCCCGCAACGTCGTAGAGATCCTTGACGGCAAAGGTCAGGCCCTTCAGCGAACCGGTGCGGCTTGCCAAAACCTTGATGGCGGGAAACGGCATGAAGCCGCGAGACGGGTCATTGGAAAGGAGCATGGATGCAACCGTCTGTAAAATGTCGCCACGCGGTGGAAATGAACCACACGGGCCTAGAAAAGCTGGAATGACTAAAGCAGGAAAGGGGACCGTACGGAATGGGTCCTGTGAGGATGTGTCAACAAAAGGCTGCCGGCCAGCGGTAATTCACGCTGATCAGTTGTTGCGGAGCATGGCCAGCAGGGAGTTGAGCTGCTGCTGTGTCGCGGCCAGCAGGCGCGGTGCCAGCACCACCTTATGCCGCATCTTGCGCATGGCAATATTGCTCTCCGCGTCCTGGCCTGTCGAGAATTCCCGCAGCAACTCCTCACCGACGATTGCGACCTCGCGGGCAGAGACGATGATCGAGGCCAGCTGTTCGTCAATGGATATCAGCGAGGTGAGATCAAGCACGTCGGCTGCATGCGGCAAAACCCCGGCTGTTTCCCGATTTTCCCTTGTCATTGTCCTGCGCTTTCCGAAACGACCCCTGTGGCCGCCAGAGGCAGCTGTTGGGGAACGACGATATGTTCCGTCTGGTCCAATCGCGCCCGCTTGTCGAGTAACGGCGGGGTAACGCGCGGGCATGTTACGGTAAACTGTCTGGGCAATTGCATTTTACAGGATTGTCATTCCGGGCTCTGTTCCGCTTTGCTCCGCGCCCTGGAATGACAAAGCGAAGCCATATGCGATTGCCCTCGGTAAACGGCACAGCCGCCTTGTAAGCGGGTCAGTTCTAGCTCATCCTGCAACAGCTTCGAAAATAACGATAAAGCCGGAAGGGGTTGTTTCGGCGTGACCCTGAAGACAGGCCAGCCCTCGGTCGGCGAGGTCCGTGCGGCGTTGGGGGCGATCCTTGACGACGCGCTGTTCAGGGATTCGCCCCAGCTCGCTGCGTTTCTCGCGTTTGTCGTTGAGGAAACGCTGGCAGGACGTGGAGCCGAACTCAAGGGCTACAGCATTGCAACGCGTGCGCTCGGCAGGCCGGAGAGTTTTGATCCACAATCCGATCCGATTGTCCGTGTGCAGGCTGGCCGCGTCCGGCAGGCTCTCACGGCGTATTATGCAGCGAACAAGACGCAGGGCATCGTCATCAGTCTGAACCGTGGAACGTACACCCCGCAATTCGAACACACCGAGCAGGGGAGCGTTCCGAGTTCCGGGCGCACTGATCCGCTGTCAGCCATTGCCGCTCAACCTGAACCACCCGTGGCGGAAGTCGAAAAAAAGCGGCATCGGCCGCTTATTCCGGCCCTCCTTGCCATCACCGCAAGTGTGGTTCTTGCGGTCCTGGCGATGCTTGCAATTCAGGCTGATCGAATTGCAGCTCCTGACTTTACGCCTTCGGTAACCGTCGAGGGCGAGCCGGCCGCTGCGTCGCAGGAACTTGCCCGGCTCGTCAATCGTACGCGTGACGCGCTGGCGCGCTTCGACGACATTGTCGTGGTGAGGGAGGCAACCTCGGAACGGGACGCAGCGGCTGGTCGTCTGCTGTTGCGCTTGGGAACTGACCCTGCAACAGGGGGTGATGGGCGCGTTCGCGCCCGCCTGATTGACCAGAGCGACCAGCGCGTGCTCTGGACGCGCGCTTTCGAGCCGTCCGAGACGATCGGCGGCGGGGCAGACCGCGAGACGGCCGTTGTCCGGGCTATCGCGGCCACGCTGGCGCAGCCCTACGGCGTTATCCATGCCCATGCCCGTACGCTTCTCGCTGGCCAGGGTGGTCGGACGGGTCCCTACGGCTGTCTTGTGGCCGGGTTCGACTATTGGCATGTCAACGATGCCGCGAGCCATGGCGCGGTGCGGCGCTGCCTTCTGGACAAGGCGGAACAATACCCGACGGCGGCAGCGATTCACGCGCAGCTCGCCTATGCGCATCTTGAGGAGTTTCGGCAGGGATATAATCCCATGTCCGGTGATCCGCGTGCGCGTGCACTCGCAAGCGCCAACGCAGCCGTGCGCCATGCACCGGCCAGTGCAAGAGCCCAGCAATCGCTGCTTGCCGCCCATTTCGCGCGGGGCGACATGGATGCTGCCTGGCGGGCTGCGGGCGAGGCGCTGCGTCTGAATCCCTACGACACAGAGATCCTCCAGGACGTCGGCGCACGCCACATCCAGTCTGGCCATTTCGAGAAGGGTCTGGCTATGATCGAGGAGGCACTGGCGCTCA
Source organism: Beijerinckiaceae bacterium (assembly GCA_051652685.1). Classification (GTDB taxonomy): domain Bacteria; phylum Pseudomonadota; class Alphaproteobacteria; order Rhizobiales; family Beijerinckiaceae; genus JADCCX01. The sequence goes on along the minus strand of JBOFUS010000107.1, from coordinate 4,868 downwards.
ACGCCTCACCGCCCCATTGGGCGCTGACTTTCCGGGCGCTGGCGCTCTACATGCTTGGCCGCCTTGACCAATCAGGTCCAGCTGCGCTTCGCATGGGCGCGACGCAGTACCCGCCGGCGATGATAGCGCTGGTGATGGCAGCCTTCCAGTTTCGAGACCTTGAAGGGGGTAAGCGTTCTCTCGGCGAACTTGAGCGGCTGCATCCGGCAATCGTTCGCGATGTCGGCGCCTATCTGGATCGCCTCAACTTCGCACCGGTTGTCCGCGATCAGGTCGTCAGGGACTTTTCCAGCGCTGCCGCCTGGGTGAAGAAGAGCGGAAACTGAGCCGGGCGTCTCAGGTTATGCTTGCGGCTGAACCAAGAATGGGTGCGCCCGTCGGCGTGGGCTTGAGCCCTAGATGCGCTGCCACTGTCGCGCCCATATCGGCAAAGGTGGTTCTGACCCGGTCGGTACGCGCCGGACCGACGGCACCAGCCAGCAGCACCGGAACGCGCTCGCGGGTGTGGTCCGTGCCCTTGTAGGTCGGATCGTTTCCGTGATCGGCGGTGATGATCATCAGATCATCGGGGCGAAGCTGCGCCTCGATCTCCGGAAGACGTTGATCAAAAGCCTCAAGTGCCGCAGCATAGCCCGGCACGTCACGGCGATGGCCGAAGTCCGTGTCAAAATCCACGAGATTGACGAAGGCAAAGCCACCGTCAGCAAGTGTTTTCAGCGTCTCAATGGCGATACTGACATGATCGTCATTCGACTTTCCCTTGAGCTCCTTGCCGGTATTGCGATGGGCGAAAATGTCGCCGATCTTACCGATGGTGACACTATCCCGGCCCGCACCGGCGCAAAGGTCAAGGATGTTTCCTTCAGGCGGAGGAATGGCGAAATCCTTGCGGTTTGGCGTGCGCTGGAACGTCTCGCACGTCTCGCCCACGAATGGTCGCGCGATGACGCGACCGATCATCAGCGGATCGACCAGTGGCCGACAGAGCCTGCAGAGCTCCAGAAGGCGCTCCAGCCCGAAGTGGCTTTCGTGGGCGGCAATCTGGAGGCAGGAGTCGACGGAGGTGTAAAGGATCGGCTTGCCGCTGGCGATGCTCTCTTCGCCGAGTTCTTCAATGATCGTGACGCCCGACGCATGCCGGTTGCCCAGAATGCCGGGCAAGCCGGCCTCGCGGATGATGGATGCCGTCAATGCGGCGGGAAAACTCGGTTGTGTGTTGGGAAAATAGCCCCACTCGAACGGAACCGGACAGCCGGCAATCTCCCAATGACCGGACGGCGTGTCCTTGCCCTTCGAGACCTCTGTGGCGGCAGCCGCGACGCCGCGCGTTGGGTTGGCTGAAAAACCTGGTGCCAGTGCACCTGTTGCCAGCAACCCGGCCGCGCCGAGACCCATCGCATCGAGGTTGGGCAGACGCAACGGGCCGGCGCGCAAACCCGCACGGTCGCCTCTCCCGGCGGCGCAGGCCGCGGCGATATGGCCGAAGGTATCGCCGCCAGCGTCACCGTAATCGGCGGCATCCGGCGCGCCGCCGATGCCGAAACTGTCAAGCACGATGAGGATGGCGCGGGGCATGTTAGGCCTCCTTCAGTTCGCCTGACCCTGTTTGATCATGGTGAGGTTGGCTGCTTCGTGGGCGAAAGCGGCTGCGAGCAGCGCCCGGGTGTAAGGCTCCTGCGGGTTGGCGAAGATTTCCGCCGCCGCGCCCGCCTCCACGACCTTGCCGGATTTCATCACGATGAGTTCGTTGGCCAGTGCCCGCACGACCTTGAGGTCATGGCTGATGAACAGGTAGGCAAGCCCGCGCTCCCGCTGGAACTTGCGCAACAGATCGACAATCTGCACCTGCACCGTGCGGTCGAGCGCCGACGTCGGTTCGTCCAGCACGACGAATTTTGGATCGAGCGCCATGGCCCGGGCGATGGCGATGCGCTGGCGCTGCCCACCGGAGAATTCGTGCGGATAGCGGTCCATCGCCGCTGGATCGAGGCCCACATCATGGAGCGCTTGCGCCACCACTTCGCGGCGCTGCTGATAGGTCAGGGCCTTGTTCTGCACCAGCAAACCCTCCTCGACGATGTCCGCCACCGAAAGCCGGGGCGACAGCGAGCCGAAGGGGTCCTGGAAGACAATCTGCATGTCCTTCCGCAAGGGCCGCATCTCCTTGAAGCGGTACCTGTCAATCCGGTCTCCCATGTAGAGGATCGGCCCCTCGGAGCGGATGAGGCGCAGGATCGCCTGGCCGAGCGTCGTCTTGCCGGAGCCCGATTCGCCGACGACGCCCACCGTTTCGCCGGCGCGGACGGTGACGGATATCTCGTCGACTGCCTTCACATGGCCGACGGTCCGGCGCAGGAAACCGCGCTTGATCGGGAACCAGATTTTCAGCTTGTCGGTCTGGACGACAACCGGTCGCGATGTGTCCGGGCGCGCGGGCGTGCCTTTCGGCTCGGAAGCAAGCAGCGCCTGCGTATAGGGATGCTTCGGCGCACCGAAGACGTCGGCCACAGCGCCGGCCTCGACGATCTCGCCCTTGCGCATGACGCAGACGTTGTGCGCGAGCTTTTTGACGATCCCCAGATCATGGGTGATGAACAGGATCGCCATGCCGCGCTTGTCCTGGAGGTCCTTGAGAAGCGCCAGAATCTGCGCCTGCACAGTCACGTCGAGCGCGGTCGTCGGCTCGTCTGCGATCAGGAGTTCGGGCGCATTGGCCAACGCCATGGCAATCATCACGCGCTGGCGCTGGCCGCCCGAAAGCTGGTGCGGATAGGCGGCAAGCCGGTCTTCCGCCTGTGGAATGCCCACCTCCCGCAGAAGTTCCAGCACCACCGGTCGCACCGCTTCGCCGCTGGCGCGGCCGTGCAACTCAATGATTTCGGCGATCTGCCGCTCGATCGTCTGGAGCGGATTGAGCGACGTCATGGGTTCCTGGAACACCATGGTGATGTCGTTGCCCCGCACCTTGCGCAGTTCCTCTTCCGGCGCCTTCAGCAGGTCCTGGCCCTTGAAGAGGATTTTGCCCGAAGGGTGAGAAGCCGCCGGATAGGCGAGCAGGCGGACGATGGACAGCGCGGAAACCGACTTGCCGGACCCCGATTCGCCCACCAGCGCCAGTGTTTCACCGGCAGGGAGCGAGAATGAGATGCGGTTGACGGCAAGGGTCTCCTTGCCGCCCTGGCGAAAGGCGATGGAGAGATCGCGCACATCGAGCAGCGGCGCTTTCATGAGAAGACAGGATTCGCGATCATTGCCACAATCCATAGGACAAAGGTTGCCGTTGCGGAACAGGTGTCGGTGTCATCGGTTGTCCGGTGGCAGGAGTTCCGGTCTGCGCGCCCGCGTCAGTTCTTCGGCTTGCTCCAGTCGCCAGCGCGCGATCCTCGCGTGGTCACCCGACAGCAGCGCTTCGGGAATCTCGCGGCCCTCGAAGCTGCGCGGCCGGGTATAGTGCGGATATTCCAGCAAACCCGCTTCGTGGCTCTCTTCGATTCCGGAGTGATTCTTGCCCATCACGCCCGGAATGAGCCGCACACAGGCGTCCAGCACCACTTGTGCCGCGAGCTCACCACCCGACAGCACGTAGTCGCCGATCGACACTTCCTCGAAACGCCGGCCCTCGATGATGCGCTCGTCCACACCCTCGAAACGGCCGCAGAGCAGGATCGCGCCTGGCCCCTCTGCAAGACGACGCGCCTCCTTCTGCGAGAAAAGGCGACCGCGCGGTGACATCAGCAGGCGCGGACGAGGGTCATCTTCCGCAATCCGGGCATCGATGGCAGCGGCAAGCACATCACATCGCAAGACCATGCCGACACCGCCACCTGCGGGCGTGTCGTCGACCACCCGATGCGCGCCAAGCCCATGATCGCGGATCTGCGCAGTGTCCAGCGCCCAAAGCCCCTTGCGCAGCGCTTCCCCCGCAAGGCTCTGGCCCAGCGTGCCGGGGAACATGTCGGGATAAAGGGTGAAGACCATGGCGCGAAACGTCATGCTGCGTGAGGAAGCACGGCGACGCGCCGCAGGGAAGGGGGATGCCGCTCAGTTTCTGGGCAGAAGCCGTTCGAAATAGTCGAGCTCCAGCCGTGGGCGCTCCTGTTCGCCCAGCTTGCGGCGCAACTCCTCCAGCACGCGCCGCGCGCGCTCGCCGGCGGTGCCACCCTCGTGGCCCTGCATGCGCAGACGCGAGTTCTCGCCGGCACTGCGGCTGCGCGTGTCGCGGCCAAGCGGATCATTGTCACGGGTACCACCATCGGCGCGGGGCCGTCCTGGCCGGTTGGGGTCATCGCCGCCGGGTCCGAACTCGGCCTGGCCGGAGCCATCACCCTCACCGTCGCCCTGCTGCTGCATCTGCCGGGCCATGCCCTGCATGCCGCGCCTCAGGCCGTCGAGCGCTCGGCCCTGGCTGTCCACCGCGCGGCCTTCCTGGCCCTCGCCCAGCTGGCCTTGCGCATCGCCCATGGCACCGTCGGCGTCGGCGAGGCCCTGTTCGTTGCCCATGCCAAGTTCACCCAGCCGGCGCTGGAGCTGGCGCAGCCGCTCGCGCAGCTGCTGCTGGCGCTGTTGCAGGCCTTGCCCCTGGCCCTCTCCCTGGCCCTCGCCGCCCTCGGCCATGCCCTGTTCACCGCTTTCGCCTTGCTGTCCCTGCTGCCCACGCTGGCCTCTCTGGCCGCGTTGACCCTGCTGACCCTGTTGTCCCTGCTGGCCGCGCTGCCCCTGTTGGCCTTGTTCGCGGCGGCGCTGCTGCCCTTCGCGGAAGGTCTGGTCGCGCAGTTCCTGCTGTTCCCGCGACAGCTGGTCGAGCTCGTCCATGGCCTCGCCCATGCCGCGTTGGCGTTCGCCCTGCTGGCCGTTCTCGCGTTGTGCCT
>JBOFUS010000106.1:0-6214 GCA_051652685.1 Beijerinckiaceae bacterium | reverse complement strand
TTGTTCACGCCGGCCTTCTTGGCGGCGATGACGTTTTCTGTCTTCGATTCGGCTGTCACCATGATGAAAGGCGTTGTCCGCAGCACTTCGTCGCCGCGAACATTGCGAAGGAGTTCATACCCCGTCATCGGAGCCATGTTCCAGTCGGAGATCACGAGACCGTAGCGCTTCTGCTTCAGTTTGCCGAGCGCGGCGGTGCCATCGGCGGCATCATCGACGTCTTCGAAGCCAAGCTGCTTCAACAGGTTGCGAATGATCCGCACCATGGTCTGGTAATCGTCCACGACGAGGATTGGCATAGAGGTATCGAGCGCCATGTGTCCTGAACTCCGGCCCTTGCTGCGTCGTCCCGGCATATGACTCGCCTGAACGGTATCGAAAATCGATCTTCACTTGGTTACGGCATACGCGTTGCGAAGCCGTTAACGACGATTGCGCAGACGCCAACTTGACGAGCGGGTGAACAAGACGGCATCAAGCCGGCGGCCGCCATGTCCCAACCGCTTCAGATCATTCGTGACCCGCAGGAACCGCCCGCGACACTTGGGCGTCCCGTCATCGCCATTGGCAATTTCGACGGCATGCACCTCGGCCATCAGGCGCTTGCTGCGGCAGCCCTGAGGTCTGCGGCGCGGATCGGCGCGCGAGCCGCATTGCTGACGTTCGATCCGCACCCACGCGCCTATTTCCGGCCGGGCGAACCGATTTTTCTGCTTTCGCCACCGCCGATGAAGGCGCGGCTTGCGGCTCGGGCGGGCCTTGATGCACTGCTCACGCTTTCCTTCGATGCCGCATTGGCGTCGCTCCCGGCCGAGGCTTTTGTCGCCAGCGTGCTGGTGAAGCGTCTGAACGTTGCAGGCGTTATCGTCGGCCATGACTTTCATTTTGGCGCGGGGCGCGGCGGCTCGCCGGAGTTCCTGCGTGCTGCCGGGGATCGGCATGGCTTCGCGGTCGAGGTCGTCGCGCCGGTGGCGCTGGGTGATCGTCCCGTATCCTCCAGCGCCATCCGCGACGCCCTTGAAGCCGGAGACGTCGGCTTTGCCAACGCCATGCTTGGCCATGCGTGGAGCGTATTGGAAGAGGTGCGCCACGGAGACAAGCGCGGACGCGAGCTGGGCTATCCCACGGCAAACCTGCATCTCGATCCCGCAACCCACCTGCGTCACGGCATTTATGCCGTCGAGGCCATCATTGACGGCGTTCACCGGCCTGCGGTGGCAAGCTTCGGCCGACGGCCGACCTTCGACGGCGGTGCCCCCAAGCTCGAAGTGCATGTGTTCGATTTTGACGGCGATCTCTATGGCCGCGAGATCGAAGTTGCTTTCCATGGCTTCCTGCGGCCGGAAGAGAAATTCGACTCGCTCGACGCACTGATCAGCCAGATGGACCAGGACAGCGTTGGAGCGCGGCGCATCCTCGCTGCCGTTTGAGCCGCTTGCGCGACTGCGCGGCGCATCCTAGACACGGCGTCGGAGGAGAACCGTCTCCGGTGGGGCGGCCGGACTTCAAATCCGGTTGGGGTCGTTCGGCGGTCCCGGGTGGGTTCGACTCCCGCTCTCTTCCGCCAGATATTCCGCGCCAGAGTCTCCGCCCCACTACTTCCGAAAGCCGAGCAGCCGTGACCACGACCAACGCCGTCCTCGACGTCATCCGCCGCCGCCGGCACATGGGCGCGCTCATGCTGGCCGCGCCTGGCCCGAGCGCCGCCGAACTGGACGCGATCCTGGAAGCCGCGCTCGCCGCGCCCGACCATGGCCGGCTTCTGCCCTTCCGGTTCGTGATTGTGCCGGATGAAAGGCGCGCGGCCTATGTCGCAGCCTCGCTGGCCGCCTTCCGCGCCGCCGTTCCGGACGCCGACGAGGCGGGCCTCAAGAAGGCGCAGGGCAAGGCCGAGCAGCCACCGACCGTGATCGGCCTCATCGCGCATGTCGATGCCGCGCATCCAAAGATCATCGCCTCAGACCAGTGGTTGACCATCGGATGCGCGCTGCAAAATATGTGGCTTGCCGCCGAGAGCCTTGGATTTGGCGCGGGCGTGTCCTCCGGCCGGCTGCTTGATACGCCACAGATGCGTGGGGCCTTCGCGGTCGAGCCATCCGAGGCGCTGGTCTCCGTCGTCTCGCTGGGTACCGCGCGCGAGGTGCAGGCACCCCGTCCGAAACCGGCACTGGCCGACGCACTCAGGTCTTTCGCCGGCTGATGACCGATAGGTTGCCGGACTGGCAGACGGTTGCCGCCAAACTTTCAGCACTTGCCGCCATGGTTCAGGGGGGAGAGACGGTCACGCTCACGAGTGGCCGCGGGCGGGTCCTTCTGTCCGATGTTGTGGCGGCGCTTGCAATCCCCGGTTTCGATCAGGCCGTGATGGATGGGTTCGCGCTTGGCGCTCCTCCGCCGGGGGAATACCGCCTTCTGGCTGCAATCCCCGAGGTGCTCGCGCCGACCGATGCCTGCGCCGTGCTGGCAGGTGGGAGAACGCCAGAGCGGACCGCCGCAGTTGTGCTCGCTGGCAGGGCGATCGCAGGTTCGGGAAAAGTATCGGTCCCTGACGCAACACGGCGCAACAACATCCGCCGTACGGGCGAGGAGACGAAGGCCGGTGATGTTGTGCTTCCGGCTGGAACGCAGCTCGATGCGCGCCATCTGTCACTTGCGGCAGCCGCCGGTGTTCAGGCGTTTCACGTGCGCCGACGCCCGCGCGTCGCCGTGCTCGGCATGTCCAATGGGGGCGGGCCGCCGGCACAGCTGACTGTTCTGGCTGCACTTGTGGACAGTCCGGTGCTGCTCGTCACAGAGCCGTTCGCAGTTGTTCCCGGGGGGTTGTTGGCGACAGTTGCGCGGCTGGCAGAGTCGCATGATCTGGTGCTTGTTACCGGCGACAGCATTGGCGCGGAAGATGGCCCGCTGGCGGCGGCGCTTCCGGATTGTGCCGTTTTCCGTGCGGCGCTGAAGCCCGCCAAGCCGATCATCGCCGGACGGCGCGGCGTTTCGATCGTTCTGGGCCTCGGCGGAACGGCCTATGCCGTGGCGGCAGCGGCGCATCTGTTCCTGCGGCCGGTGCTTCGTCGCTTTGCGGGCCTCCCCGAGATTGAGTTTGCATTGCCGGCAATCGCGGGCTTTGCGAGGTCCCGGGAGCACGGCCGCGCCGAAGCATTGCCGGTTCGCATGTCACGTGAAGACGGTGTGCTGCGCCTCGTTCCTGCGGGCAGCTTCGGCCAGCTCGGTGCGCTGGCGCGGCTGGAGGGATTCGCGCTGGTCGCAGCAGAGGCCGGTGATGTTGTGGAGGGTGCGCCGCTCCAAGTCATTCCGCTGGCAATGCCGCTCATCTGATCCGTGCGGGTCGTGTATGAGGATCGAATGAATGTCCGCCGACTCAGTCCCGTCCTGATCGACCAGATCGCCGCTGGCGAGGTCATCGAGCGCCCGGCTGCTGCTGTGAAGGAGCTCGTCGAGAACGCGCTTGATGCGGGTGCCGCGCGCATCTCGGTGGAGATCGAGGGCGGTGGTCGCGGCCTGATCCGCATCACGGACGACGGGCAGGGCATGAGCGCCGTTGATCTTGATCTGGCTGTCGAGCGCCATGCCACATCAAAGCTGCCCGCTGGTGACCTTTCTGACATCCGCACGCTCGGGTTCAGAGGCGAGGCGCTGCCGTCCATCGGGGCGGTGTCGCGCCTTCTCATTGCCAGCCGTGCGGAAGGAGAGGCGCAAGGCTCCGAAATCCGTGTCGAGGGCGGCCTGAAGCATCCCGTGAGGCCCGCTGCCATGGCGCGTGGCACACGCATCGAGGTGCGCGATCTCTTCTTTGCCACGCCCGCGCGGCTGAAGTTCCTCAAGGGTGACAAGGCGGAGGCGCAGGCCGTGGCGCAGGTCGTCAAGCGGCTGGCCATGGCGCATCCGGCCGTGCGCTTCTCCTTTGCTGGGTCTGGCGCAGCCGGTTTTGACCATGCGGCGGCGGGCGATGGTGAGGAGGGGCGGCTTCTACGCCTCGGCCAGGTGCTGGGTGACGATTTCCGGGCCAATGCTGCGCCTGTGCTGGCAGCGCGTGACGGCCTCGTCATCGAAGGACACGCCGGGTTGCCGACGTATCACCGGGCCACGGCCTCCGAGCAATATCTCTTCGTCAACGGCCGGCCGGTGCGCGACAAGCTTCTGGTCGGCGCGGTGCGCGCGGCCTACGCCGATTTCCTGCCGGGCGACCGGCATCCGGTCCTGGCGCTGTTCCTGACGATTGCGCCGGCTGAGGTGGACGTGAACGTGCACCCGGCCAAGACGGAAGTACGCTTCCGCGACGCGGGTCTGGTGCGCGGTGTGCTGGTATCGGCGCTCAGGGAAGCGCTTGCTGGCGCAGGTCATCGCGCTTCCAGCACCGGCGGTGCGCGGATGCTCGCGGGTTTGGCCGCCAGCGGTCCGGACGGTTATCGCGGAGCGTGGGGCGGCGCAGCGGATTGGAAGGCATCCTGGGCGGCCCCGGCGGCTGCATCCGGGTTTGCCGAACAGCCGCAGGCGGCTTTTGATGCGTTTTCTGCGCCGGCTGCGCGCCCCGTTCAGCCCGAAGAAACGGACGCGATCAGGCACCCGCTCGGCGCGGCGCGGGCGCAGCTGCACGAAAACTACATCCTCGCCCAGACCAAGGGTGGGCTCGTGATCGTCGATCAGCATGCGGCCCATGAACGTCTCGTCTACGAGCGGTTGAAGCGCCAGCGCGCCGAGAACGCCATCCCGCGCCAGATGCTGCTGATCCCGGAGATCGTCGAACTCGATCCGGCGGACGCGCAACGCCTGGCAGAAGCGGCCCCCGCGCTGGAAATACTCGGCTTGTCGCTGGAGGCTTTCGGGCCGGGTGCCGTCGCGGTGCGCGAAGCGCCTGCCGCCATCGCCGGCGGCGATATCCAGGGTCTGGTGCGCGATATCGCCGATCACATCGCTGAATGGGGTGGTCCGGTCGCGCTGGAGCGGGCAGCGGATCACGTGCTGGCAACTTTCGCTTGCCATCATTCGGTCAGGTCAGGCCGGCGGCTTCAACCGGAGGAAATGAACGCATTGCTGCGGGAGATGGAAGCGACGCCAGGCTCCGGCCAGTGCAACCATGGCCGCCCCACCTACGTCGAGCTCCAGCTTTCCGATATCGAGCGCCTGTTCGGTCGCAGCTGACAGGAGCGCGTCAGAGACCCATGCGCCGGGCGGCACCAAGCACCTGTCCCGGCTTCTTGTCCGTTCCCGCCTGCAGCAGAACGACGACGCCCTCGCAATCAGATGGAATGCTGGCGCGGGGCACATGGATGATGGTTGCCTCTCCGGACCACGCCGAAAGCCGCGTGACGGCGCGGACGACATTGACATAGACGATGCTGCGGCCCGAATTCTCGCCGCGTCCGATCTGAACCGTGCGCTCGCCGATGATGGGCATCAGCCAGACATGACCGTTGCCGCCCTGATGCGCGCCAATGCGCACATTGATGCCCGTCTCCGTCTTCTCGACCGCGACATCCGTGGTCAGCGCGGTTGCGCCGTCGCGGGATTTGTGGATGGCCTTGTCGATCGCGCCGCGCTCCGAGCCGACCGCATGCGATGCGCCGTTGATCACGGCCTGGGGCGTGTAGACCTGCCGGTCGCCCCGCATGGCGGAATAGGCCTTCTGGCGTTGGGTGAAGGCAGGCGAGGCAAGCGTGTCGCGCCAGCCGAGATAGTCCCAGTAGTCTACCGGCAGCGACACGACGATGATCGACGGATCCCGTGCAAGCTCGCCCATCAGCTTGTCGGCCGGCGGGCAGGAGGAGCAGCCTTGACTGGTGAAGAGCTCGATCACGGCGCGCGGACGCGTGGCCACCTCGCCCTGGGCCAAAGCCGGGACGGTCGTGGCTGCAATGGCCGCAATGGCGATGGAAATCAGACTTTTCATGCGAACTTATCTTCCGCTCAAGTCCTGAAGAAAGCGAAACTCCCTGTCACTGGGAAGTCACTTTACCTTGAAGAGTGGTTGCGCGCTGCGCCAGCGTCCGCGCGGCTTCCTCGGCGGACGGCCTCCAGCGGCGGTGCATCCAGAGCCATTGCTCCGGCGTTTCGCGCACCCAGTTCTCTACGGTTGCAGTCATCATCGCCATAGCGGCCTGAACATTGACCACGCCATCTGCATCGCGCGGCAGATCGAGCGGTGGTGTCAGCTCAAGCCGGAAGCGATGGTCAGGCAAGCGGATGACGCGCACGCCGTGCA
>JBOFUS010000105.1:0-9753 GCA_051652685.1 Beijerinckiaceae bacterium | reverse complement strand
CGGCAAGCAGTACCTCCGCATCCTCGAGTTCGATGTGACCGGCGAAAAGTGGAGTGGCCGCCACTGGAAATATGTGCTGGAAGCCGGCGCAACCGCCATCGGCGATTTCAACATGATCGACGCCACAACGGCGCTCGTCATCGAGCGCGACAATGGCGAAGGCACTGCCGACAAGGCCTGCCCCGCCGACAAGCGCGCCGAAAACTGCTTCCATGATCTTGCGAAATTCAAGCGCATCTACAAGATCGAGATGACCGACGCGAACGCCAATGGCCCGGTCCGCAAGATCGGCCATATCGACCTGATGAAGATTGCTGACCCGAACAAGCTGGCGCGCAAGCCGCTGAACGACGGCGTGCTCACTTTCCCGTTCTTCACCATCGAGAACGTCGATGTCGTGGACGAGAAGCACATCATCGTCGGCAACGACAACAACCTGCCCTTCTCCTCCTCGCGTGACCCGAACAAGGCGGATGACAATGAGCTCATCCTGCTTGAGGTCGAGGCGCTGCTGAAGGCCAAGTGAATCGCCGTTTCGCATCATGAGGGCGGCGTATGGCCGCCCGGGCTTCAGAACAAAGAAGGCCGGCGCTCCCGATGGAACGCCGGCCTTTTGCTTGTCCCGCCCGGCGGACCTGAAAAAAGGCCTGCCGCTCGATTTGGACATCACCCCCGTTGCCCCGGGCTGGCCGCGCCTGGCGCAGCCCCCGGCGGGAGCATCACGATCCGCCCCATGGACCTGCGATGCGGGTGGCATACCCGCGGAGGCATGGGGGGGCGGACCGGATTCCGTGCGTTAGCTGGTCGGCCCGCCACTCAGCACCGTGACGGCGCGGCGGTTCTGTGACCAGCAGCTGATATTGTCGCACACCGCCACCGGCCGCTCCTTGCCGTAGGATATGGTGCGGAATCGGTTGGCCGCGACACCGCGCGCCTGGAGGTAGTTCTTCGTCGCCTCGGCCCGACGGGCACCCAGTGCGAAGTTGTATTCGCGCGTGCCGCGCTCATCGGCATGGCCCTCCACGGCGAAACTGTAGCGCGGATAGCGCGCCAGCCACTGCGCCTGCTTGTCCAGCGTCGCGGTTCCGGTTGAAGTCAGTTCAGAGGAATCCGACTCGAAGAACACGCGGTCGCCGACATTGACGGCGAAATCCTGCGCCGATCCCGGCGTTGCGGCACCCGCAGCCCCGCCAAGGCCTGCGCCGGCGAGCCCGGCCTCGTCCTGGCTGTTTCGCGCACAGGCACCCAGCGCCATCGCGACGACCAGCGCGAGTCCCAGTTTTGCACCCTTGATAGCGCCCATTCCACGGATCATCTGCTTGCTCCTGAAGGCCTTTCGGCCATTGACCGGTTGCCGTCCGCCGCCCTCGTTCATTGACGAGATTGATAGCCTTTCGCCGGTTAACGAAAGCTGGCGTCAACCTTGCTGGACCCTTCCGGAATGGCGGAAAAACGGCGACATTCCGGCTCAAGGTTAGCAAATGCTTGAAGGGGAAGGTTAACGCCGCAAGCTGTTCAGCGACGAGGCTATCCGGCGGCGAGGCTGTCTGGCGGCGAAGCTACTCGGCAGCAACGCGGCGCAGATGCGCCTGCGCCAGCCAGGCCCTGAGCGCGGCTGGCTTCAGCGGCTTGTTGAGCACCAGCACATTCGCCTTCGCCGCCTTCTCGCGGAGCTTTGGCGTGCGGTCCGCCGTCAGCAGGACCGCTGGCAGATTGATGCCGGCCGCCGCACGCAACGCCTTCACGGCGGTCAGTCCGTCGCCCTTGTCGAGGTGATAATCGCCAACGATGGCATCGGGCGTGCCATCCCTCATCTGTGCAAGCGCCTCTTTCTGGCCGGCTGCCGTCCTGACCTCGCAGCCCCAGCCGGCCAGCAGGACGCGCATGCCTTCGAGGATGGCGGGTTCGTTGTCGATGCACAGCACGCGCAGGCCCAGCAACGGCGCGGCGGCCTGCCGAGTTTCCGCCGTCGCCTCGCTGGCCGAAGCAGCGAGTGCGGGCTGTGCCGCGACAGGAAGGGTCACGGAAAAAGCCGAGCCCGCACCGCTCACGGACCGCAAGTCGATCCTGTGGCCGAGGACGCGCGCGATCCGTTCCACGATGGAAAGACCGAGGCCCAGCCCCCTTGCGATCAAGGCTCCCTGGTCAAGCCGCTGGAACTCCCGGAATATCTGCTTCTGGCGGTTCAGCGGAATACCGATACCGGTGTCATGCACCTCGATGCGCAAGGTGTCGCTCCGCCGCCGGCAGCCGATCAGCACGCGGCCTCTGGGGGTGTATTTGATGGCGTTGGAGACAAGGTTCTGCAGGAGCCGGCGCATCAGCCGCCGGTCAGTCCGCACGGCCAGCGAGCAGGGCATGAAGGCGAGTTCCAGACCACGCTCTTTGGCTGAGGGGCCAAACTCGATGGCGAGTTGGCGGAACAGATCATCAATTCTCACCACCGAGAACTCGGCCTTCATCGCGCCGGAATCCAGCCGCGAAATATCAAGCAGCGCCGTGAGGATCTCTTCCACCGCGTCAAGGGAGGCCTCGGCGTTGCGGGCGAGAGCTGCCTGCTCCGCGTCGTCCACCCGCTCGACAAAGGCGGAGGTGTAAAGCCGCGCGGCATTCAGTGGCTGCAGGATGTCGTGGGAGGCTGCTGCCAGAAAGCGTGTCTTCGAGAGGTTCGCCTCGTCGGCCTCGGCCTTGGCGCGGGAGAGTTCCGCGTTGACGCTGGTCAGCTCCTCCGTGCGTTCGGTGACGCGGCGCTCCAGCGTCTCGTTGGCGAGGGCAAGCGCTTCCTCTGCCTCCACGGATTCGGTAATGTCGGTGTAGGTCGTCACCCGTCCGCCGTCAGGCAGATGATCGGAACGGATGTCGATCACAATGCCCCGGCGCGGCAGGCGCAGGCGAACGGGCTCGGTGTCCGAGATATAGCTCTGGATACGCGCCGCAATCACATCCTCGCTGTCGACCTCGCCATAAAGGCCGCGGCTGGCGTTGAAGGCGACGATCTCGTCGAGGCCGGTGCCAGGCTGAACCATCTCCTGCGGCAGATCGAAGATGGCGCGGAACGCGCGGTTGCAGGCAAGCAGCCGGAGATCCTTGTCGAAGACGGTCATGCCCTGCTGCGCGTGATCGAGAGCATGCTGGAGCAGCGCGCGGTTCTGCTGGATCTGGGCCGAGGCTTCGTCCAGCACGCGCAGCGCGGCATCCGACGACAGGTTCCGACGCTTCAGCATCAGCGAAAGCACCAGCCGCGAAGATGATGCACCGATGGCGGAGGCCAGCAGATGTTCGGCGAAGCGCATGGCTTGCGGGTCAGCCTCCACCTTGCCTTCGGTGGGCAGCGTGCGGCTGGCGGCATAGCTCTGGAAGGCGGCGGCCGTTCGCTCCTGGCCGAGATAGCGCGCAACCGTCTGGCGGAGGTCGTCAAGTGTGATGGCTGCACGCCAGAAGCGGTAGCCACTCATCTCGTCGCGGCCGTCCGGCGAGACGAAGAGATTGGCCTGCAACCGCTCGATGGAGCTTGGCGCGCGCGATAGCGAAAAGCCGACAAAGGCAAGGATATTCGCCGTGAGGCTGACGAGCACGCCGTGCATCAAGGGATGGAGGTCGAGCCCGAAAAGGGCGTTCGGCCGCAGCCAGCCGAACCCGAACAGACCTTCCCTGAAGAGCGGGCTCAGAAGCGCGTGCCCTTCGCCAAAGCTCGGCAGCAACAGCGTGTAGCCCCAGACACCGATGCCCGTCAGAAGGCCGGCGACAGCGCCGCGCGCCGTCGCACGCGGCCAGTAGAGCCCGCCGAAGAATGCCGGCGCAATCTGAGCAATGGCAGCAAAGGCGAGGAGGCCGATGGAGGCCAGCGCTGCATCGCCCGCAGCGCGGTAGTAGGCATAGCCCAGCAGCAGGACGATGATGATCGCCGCGCGGCGGACCAGCAGGATCATGCCGCTCATGTCCCGGCTCGCCGTTCCGGCATGCCGGCGCAGCAGATATGGCACCACCAGTTCGTTGGAAATCATGATGGCGAGCGCCACGCATTCGACAATCACCATGGCGGTCGCGGCTGAAAGTCCGCCGATCAGCGCCATGATGGCGACGAGGCCCGCGCCCTGGCTGAGCGGCAGGGCAAGCACGGTCAGATCGCGATCCACGGTTCCGGCCGGGAAGGCCACGAGGCCGGCGAGCGCGATGGGGATGACGAAGAGGTTGATCGCCACCAGATAGAGCGGAAACAGCCATGCCGCCTTGCGAATGTCGCCGGCCGCGCGGTTTTCGATGACCATCACATGAAACTGGCGTGGCAGGAGCACGATGGCGCTCGCCGACAGCAGGGTCATGGTGAACCACAGGCCCCAGTCCGGCGCATGGCCGAAGATGCGGCCGACATCAGGAAGGTCGATAGCCTTATCGATCAGATCGATCGGACCGTCATGCAACCCCCAGACTGCGAAGATACCGACGGCAAGGAACGCTGCGAGCTTGACCGCCGATTCCGCCGCAATGGCGATCATCATGCCATCCTGATGCTCGGTCGTGTCCACCTGTCGCGTGCCAAAGACGATGGCAAAGAATGCAAGGATGAGCGCCACCAGGAGTGACATATCGCCGAAGATCGGCGCGATGGCCGTATCTGTTTCAACGCCCGACCGGACGATGAACACATCGAGCGTCGCCGAAATCGCCTTCAGCTGGAGTGCCACATAGGGCAGGACGCCGATCACCGCGATGAGGGTAACCACCGCCGCCACGCCCTGGCTCTTGCCGTAGCGCGAAGCAACAAAGTCAGCGATCGACGAGATGTTGTTCTCTTTTGCCAGCCGGACGATCCGCGCGATCAGAAATGCGCCGAAACCGATCACAAGCACCGGCCCGATATAGATCGGCAGGAAATCATAGCCCGTGCGCGACGAGAGACCGACCGAGCCGAGAAAGGTCCAGGAGGTGCAATACACACCGAGCGTTAGCGCATAAATGACAGGCCGAAGCTGCCCTTGCAGCAGTTGTCGCCCGCGATTCTCGCCGAGGTGCGCCACGGCAAAAAGGGCGACCAGGTAGACCAGCGCTGCCAGCACCGCCATCCAGGTTTGCAGCACGGCCCGGTATCCTTCCCGTCAGCAGGCCAAGATAGACCGGTGAATATCCTGCGCAACCCGCATGCTGCGGCCTGCTTCAAACAATCTGAACACGGAGCGGCGGGAGTTCGCCTATCTTTCCCTCCATGACGTCGCCCCGGCCGACGGCGGCAACGCCTTCAGGCGTGCCGGTCATGATCAGATCCCCTGCCGCAAGCGTGAAATATTGCGACAGGATCGCGATCTGCTCGGCCAGCGACCAGATCATGTCGCCTGTCGTGGCCTGCTGGCGCACGCTGCCGTTGACCGTGAGCACTAGAGGAGCTGCGAGAATGCCGCCAGCTGCCGAAGCTGCCATCAGCGGGCCGACAATGGCGGATTGATCCCCGGATTTGCCGATCTCCCAGGGACGCCCCAGCTTCTTCGCCTCGCCTTGCCGGTCACGGCGCGTCATGTCGAGGCCCACGGCAAAGCCGTAGACATGGTCGAGTGCGCTCTCGACCGGAATGTCGCGACCACCCCTGGCCAGCGCCGCCACCAGTTCGAGTTCGTGATGATAGTCGCCCGTGCCCGGCGGATAGGCGTGAAGCGCGGTTTCGCCTGCCATGACCGGCTGCACGCCATCACCCGGCTTCATAAAGAAGAAGGGCGGCTCGCGGGTCGGATCACCACCCATCTCGATGGCGTGGGCGGCATAGTTGCGGCCGATGCAGTAGACGCGGCGGACGGGAAACAGCCGGTCCGAACCGACAATGGTCAGCCCTGCGGGCTGAAAAGGTGTAAAAATATAGTTTGGCATCGATTGGCTCCCCATCGAGGGGTGTGAAGCCTGCGCTTCGCGGCGTCAACGTCTGCCATGTCTGGCCCCTTGTCAAAAAAAGCTTCAAGCCTAAAACAAATACAGACAAGACATGTGGCGGGGAGGCTTCCATGTCATTCATCGGGCGGCATGTGCTGGTGACGGGCGGCGGGCGCGGGATCGGCCGGGCGGTTGCCCGCGCCTTTGCAGCATCCGGCGCGACAGTTACCGTCACAGGGCGCGATGCCGCGAGGCTGGATGAGACGCTCGCCGTCGGAGATGCCCACCACGCCAGCGCCTTTGACCTGACCTATGAGCCAGCCGCGCGCCATGCGCTCAACGCAATCGTGGCGGCTCGGCCTGTTGATATTCTGGTGGCCAACGCCGGCGGCGTGGAGACCGCGCCTTTCCACCGCACCGACGCCGCAATGTTCCGGCGTATGTTCGAGCTCAACGTGGTCAGCGTCAGCCACGCTGTGCATTCTGCACTTCCCGCCATGCGTGCACGCCGTTTCGGACGCATCATCACCATCGCCTCCATCGCCGGGCTGAAGGGTGCTGCCTATGTCAGCGCTTATGTTGCTGCCAAGCACGCGGTCGTCGGCCTCGTTCGCGCGCTTGCCATCGAGACGGCGAGGGAGGGCATCACCGTCAATGCGCTCTGCCCCGGCTATGTCGAGACGGACATCGTGTCAGGCAGCCTCGACCGCATCCATGACAAGACGGGCAAATCTCGCGACGAGGCGCTGGCCGCCATGCTCAAGGACAATCCGCAAGGCCGGCTGATCCGGCCGGAAGAGGTAGCGGCCGCCTGCCTCTGGCTCGCCTCGGACGCCGCCGGCGCCGTCACCGGTGCGGCGATCCCCATCGCGGGAGGCGAAATCTGATGGACAAAGTTTCGCCCGGCATCAGCCTCGACCGGGAGACCCGGGCCGCACTCCGCCCCGGCGACCACAAGGCGGAGCTGAGGCTTTGGCTGCGCCTGCTCACCTGCGGGACGCTGATCGAAAGCGGCGTGCGCAAGCGCCTGCGCTCCCGTTTTGACGTCACACTGCCGCGCTTCGACCTGATGGCGCAGCTGGAAAAAACGAAAGAGGGCCTGACGCTCGGCGCGCTTTCCCGCCGCATGATGGTGTCCAACGGCAACATCACGGCGATCGTCGAGGCGCTGCTGGCGCAGGGGCTGATCGAGCGCCGCGCCTCCGAGCATGACCGCCGGGCACAGGTAGTTTCGTTGACGGACGCCGGGCGCAGTGCCTTCGCAGCCATGGCGGCCGAGCACGAGGACTGGATCGCGGAAGCCTTCGCCGGGCTTTCGGCCATCGAGACAGAAGAACTGATGGGCCTGCTGGCCAAACTAAAGACGTCGGCCCGCGCGGCCTTCGACGGGGAGATTGATTCATGACTGGCCAGAGACCCGCCAGCAGGGCCAGCCTTCCGCTCTCCGGCTATCGGCCAGCGCATTTCGCGCTCGCGGTCGAGGGCAAGTGCGCGACCGTGACGCTGAACCGGCCGGAGAAGAAGAACCCGCTGACCTTCGAGAGCTATCGCGAGCTGACCGATCTCTTCCATGCGGCCGCGCAGGACGAAGGCGTCAAAGCCATTGTCGTCACGGGTGCCGGCGGCAACTTCTCGTCGGGCGGCGACGTGTTCGAGATCATCGGGCCTCTGGTCGAGATGGAGACGCATGAACTCCTGAGGTTTACGCGCATGACCGGCGAGCTGGTGAAAGCGATGCGCGCCTGCCCGCAGCCCATCGTTGCTGCCATTCAGGGCGTTTGCGCCGGCGCAGGCGCGATCATTGCCATGGCTTCCGATCTCCGGCTCGGTGCGCCGTCGGCGCGGATCGCCTTTCTGTTCAACCGCGTCGGCCTTGCGGGTTGCGACATGGGGGCCTGCGCCATGCTGCCCCGCATCATCGGACAGGGGCGTGCGGCAGAGCTGCTCTACACGGGTCGAGCGCTGCCCGGCGAGGAGGCGGAGCGCTGGGGCTTCCTCAACCGGCTGGTCGCCGAGGAGGAACTGCTCCCGGAGGCGCAAAAGCTTGGCCGCAGCCTTGCCGATGGCCCCACCTTCGCCAATGCCATGACCAAGCGCATGCTGGAGATGGAGTGGGCGATGTCAGTGGAAGCCGCCATCGAGGCGGAAGCCGTGGCGCAGGCGCTCTGCATGAAGACAGAGGACTTCGCCCGCGCCTACCGCGCGTTTGCCGCGAAGCAGCGGCCCGTGTTCGAGGGGAACTGACAATGGCGCGGATCGCGGGAGCAGCACTCGACTGGCCGTTTTACGAAGATGCACACCGCCATCGGGCAGCGGCGCTGGAGACTTTCGCAGAGGCGACAGTTGCCGGCCTGCCCCACGACACCACAACAACGGCAGGCCTCGACGCTGCCTGTCGCGCACGCGTGACGGCGCTCGGCAAGGCCGGGTTTCTGCGCGCCTGCGTTCCGGCTGCTGCCGGAGGCGAGCATGAGCGGCTGGATGTCCGCACGCTCTGCCTGTCGCGCGAGATACTGGCGTTCCATGACGGCCTTGCGGATTTTGCCTTCGCCATGCAGGGGCTCGGCTCCGGCCCGATCTCGCTGTTCGGCAACGCGGCACAACAGGCGCGCTTTTTGCCGAAGGTGGCAAAAGGCGAAGCCATTGCCGCCTTCGCACTGTCGGAGAAAGAGGCCGGTTCTGACGTCGCGGCACTTGCGACCACAGCCGCCGCGGAGGGCCCGGATCATGTCCGCATCGACGGTGGCAAGACATGGATCAGCAACGGCGGCATCGCCGATTTCTATGTCGTCTTCGCCCGGAGCGGCGAGGCACCCGGCGCGCGCGGGCTCTCGGCCTTCATCATCGAGGCCGGGACGCCGGGTCTTGCCATAACGGAGCGGATCGACGTGATCGCGCCGCACCCATTGGCGACGCTTCGTTTCGACGCCTGCCGCGTGCCGCTCGCCAACCGGCTGGGCGGGCCGGGAGACGGCTTCCGCATTGCCATGGCGACGCTCGATGTTTTTCGCTCAACGGTCGGCGCAGCGGCACTCGGCTTCGCGCGGCGCGCACAGCACGAGGCGCTCTCACGTGCGGCAACCCGGCAACTTTTCGGAGCGACGCTTGGCGATCTGCCACTCGCGCAGGCAGCGCTCGCCGAGAACGAAGCCGAGATCGATGCTGCCGCGCTGCTCATCGCCCGTGCTGCATGGACGAAAGACAAGGGTGCGGAGCGTGTCACCCGCGAGGCGGCGATGGCCAAGATGGTCGCGACCGAGAATGCTCAGCGGGTCATTGACCGCGCGGTGCAGCTTTTCGGCGGACTGGGTGTCACGAAGGGCGTCAAGGTCGAGGAACTCTACCGCGAAATCCGGGCGCTGCGCATCTACGAGGGCGCAACCGACGTGCAGAAGCTGATCATCGCCCGCGAGGCGATGAAGGCGCATCAGGCGGGGGGCTGAGGAATGTCGAAGAGCGGCCACACCGACAGCTTCTGTCGCGACAACCTGCCGGCAGCCGACCTGATGCCGGATCTCGACCTGGCCGGGCCGGGCCTCACCTATCCAGCGCGCCTGAACGCCGCCGTCGAACTGATCGATCGGCACCTCGCCGGGGGGCGCGGTGAAAGGGCCGCGCTGGTTGATGCAGAGGGCACCGTCTGGACCTATGCGGAACTGGCGGAGCGCGTGAACCGCATCGCCAACGTTCTGACGCGCGATCTCGGCCTTGTTCCGGGCGGCCGCGTGCTTCTGCGTGCGCCGAACAGTCCGATGCTTGTCGCCTGCTACTTCGCCGTCATCAAGGCGGGCGGCGTTGCCGTCGCCACCATGCCGATGCTCCGGGCAAAGGAGCTCGCCTACCCCATCACAAAAGCGAAGATCGCGCTGGCGCTCTGCGATCACCGGCTGCTTGAGG
>JBOFUS010000104.1:0-6251 GCA_051652685.1 Beijerinckiaceae bacterium | reverse complement strand
TGCTCGCCCCAGGTCATCGTGCCGAGGCAAATCAGGGAGACGTCCAGGCCGGTGCGGCCGAGCTTGCGGTATTTCATGGCGATGTCGGGATCTCGGTTCAAGCGGCGGGCGAGGGTGCAGTAGGACGTTCACGCCGGCGAGGAAAGCCCTTTCAGGGTCTCTTCGACCAGGGGAGCGATGCGACGGACGATCTCCTCGATGCCGGCGGCGGTTGGGTGGATGCCGTCGGGCAGGTTGAGCTTCGGATTGCCGGCGACGCCTTCGAGAAAGAACGGGTACAGCGGTACGCGATGCTTGGCCGCCAGCCGGCCGTAGATTCCGTTGAACGCCCTGCCATACTCCGGGCCGTTGTTCGGTGGCGCAAGCATACCTGCCAGCAACACGTTGATGCGTCGCGCCTTCAACCGTGTCATGATCTCGTCAAGTGCGGCTTCGGTCACCTTCGGGTCGACGCCGCGCAGCGCATCGTTGGCGCCAAGTTCGACAATGACGAGATCGGTACCGTCCGCCACTGACCAGTCCACGCGGTCGCGTCCGCCGGATGCCGTGTCGCCCGACACGCCGGCGTTTTCGACCGCGACGTTGAGTTCGCGCGCCTTCAGCACGCGCTCCAGAACGTTGGGGAAGGCGGCAGCCGGTGGAAGGCCATAACCGGCCGAAAGACTGTCGCCCAGCGCGACGACGCGGAACTTGCGCCCTTGGGCCCTGACGGGTGCCACCGCGAGTAACGCAGTTGCGACCATGAAAGCGCGGCGGTGAGGTTGGAAATCTTTCATCGCAGCCATATCTCGGTCTCGCCCCCGGTTTTCGCAAGGGTTCTGGTTCACTTGGTGTCCATGCTTGATCGTCCGCCATCGCCCGCCATACGGCTTGAAACCGTTCACCTCAGCCTCGGCGAGGGGGCCTCGCGGGTCCACATCCTCAGGGGTTTGTCGCTTGATGTGGCACGCGGTGAGGCCGTGGGCCTTGTGGGGCCTTCTGGTTCCGGCAAATCGACCCTGCTGATGACGCTGGCCGGTCTGGAGCGGGTCGACTCCGGTCGCGTCGAGATCGACGGTATGGATCTGGGGCGCATGTCGGAGGATGAGCTGGCACGCTTTCGCGGTCGGCGCATCGGCATTGTCTTCCAGTCGTTCCACCTGATCCCGACCATGACGGCGCTGGAAAACGTCGCCGTTCCGCTTGAACTTGCGGGCGTACCCAGGGCTTTCGAAACGGCGAAGGCCGAACTCGATGCCGTGGGGCTGGGTGCGCGCCTAGGCCACTATCCCGCTCAGCTTTCGGGCGGCGAGCAGCAGCGCGTCGCGCTCGCCCGGGCGCTCGCCCCTTCGCCGGCCATCCTCGTGGCGGATGAGCCGACCGGCAATCTGGACGAAGGCACGGGCGGCCAGATCGTCGATCTGCTGTTCAAGCTGAAACGGGAGCGGGGAGCGACACTGGTGCTCGTAACCCACGATATGACGCTGGCGAAAAAATGTGACCGCATGGTGCGCATCCGTTCCGGCCAGATTGAAGGCGATGTGATGGTCGCAGCATGACCCTGGCCGCATCGGTCCCTGTTCGCGTTGCTGCGCCTGTGCCGGGTGGCCGTGTGTCGCTTCTTGGCCTTGCCCTGCGTTTTGCACTGCGCGATCTGCGCGGTGGGCTTTCGGGCTTTGGCGTGCTGATTGGCTGCATTGCCATCGGTGTGGCCGCCATCACGGCGGTGGCCACCATCTCGCGCAGCCTGTCGGACGGGCTGGCGCGCGAGGGCAGGGTGATTTTGGGTGCGGACGCGGCCTTTGTGGCGCTGCAGCGCGAGGCGACGGACGCGGAACGCGCTTATCTTGCGGCGCGCGGCGAGCTGACGCCCGTTGCCTATCTGCGCGCCATGGCCCGCGCAGAAGATGGTTCATCGGCGCTTGTCGAGGCCAAGTCCGTCTCGGGCATCTGGCCGCGCCACGGAAAGGCCGAGATTGCGCCTCCGCTTCCGGCGGCGGAGCTTCTGGCCCCCCGCGACGGGATCCATGGAGCGGTCGCTGATCCGCTCCTCTTTGCCCGCCTGAACCTGAAGATCGGCGATGTGATTTCGGTTGGCGAGCAGCGCTTTGCCTTGCGCGGCGAGCTGAACGCTGAGCCTGACAAGCTCGCCGGAGGCGTTGGCTTCGGCCCGCGCCTGCTGATCTCGGAGGACGGACTCAGGGCGAGCGGTCTGCTTCAGCCTGGCAGCCTTGTGCGCTGGAGCTACCGGATGACGCTGCCGGGAGACCCGGACGAGGCGACGATCCAGCAGCTGATCACGGATGTGAAGACGGCTTTTCCCGAATCGGGCTTCGAGATGCGCAGCCGGCTGAACGCCTCGCCGCAGTTCGGCCGCCAGCTGGAGCGTTTCACGCAGTTTCTGGCGCTTGTCGGTCTGACTGCGCTGCTCGTCGGTGGCGTTGGCGTGGCCAATGCGGCGCAGGCGTTCGTTGATCGCAAGCGGCCCGATCTCGCAACGATGAAAAGCGTGGGTGCGACCGGCGGCTTCGTCTTCGCGCTGGCGCTGATGGAGATCATGCTGCTGGCGCTCTTCGGATCGCTCGTCGGCCTCGCCATCGGCGCGGCTGCACCCTTTTTGCTTTCCGCGCTGTTCGGGGCGCTGTTGCCGCTGCCTGTCACCCCTTCCGTCTACCCTTCGGAGCTTCTGCGCGGGCTGATGTACGGGCTGCTGACGGCGCTGGCCTTCGCCGTCTGGCCTATCGGGCGGGCGCATGACCTGCCGGTGGTGGCGCTGTTCCGCGACGGCGTGGACCGTCGCGGCGGCTGGCCGCGCTGGCCCTACATCGCGCTGACGGCAGCAAGTGTTGCTGCGCTTGCCGGCTTCGCCATCCTCTTCGCCTGGGACCGTCGCATCGCCATGCTCTACGTCGCCTCGGCAGCGGGCGCTTTCCTGCTGTTGCGGGTGGTCGGAGCCGGCGTGATGGCGCTGGCGCGCCGTGCGCCCAAGCCACGGAGCGCGGAGGCGCGGCTGGCGCTGGCCAATCTGCATCGGCCAGGTGCCCTTACACCTGCCGTCACCCTGTCGCTGGGGCTGGGCCTGACGCTGCTGGTGGCGCTCGGCCTGATCGATTCGGGGCTGCGCAAGCAGCTCTCGGTGTCACTGCCGGAGAAAGCGCCGAGCTTCTTCTTCCTCGATATTCCCAACGCGGAGACGACGCGCTTCGATGCATTCCTGAAGGAAAAGGCCGGCGGGCCGGCAACGATCGACCGCGCGCCCATGATGCGTGGGCGAATCGTTGCGGTGAAGGGCATTCCGGCGGAAAGCTACCGCGCAAGCGAGAACGCCGCCTGGGTGCTCGAAGGTGATCGAGGCATCACTTACGCCGAAAAGATTCCCGAAAACAGCAGCCTGATCGATGGCAAGTGGTGGCCGGAAGCCTATCGCGGAAAGCCGCTTGTTTCGCTGACGAGGGAGATCGCCGATGGGCTGGCGCTCAAGCTCGGCGACGAGATCACCGTCAACGTGCTCGGCCGCAACATCACAGTCGAGATCGCCTCGATCCGCCGCGTCGAGTGGCGCACGGTCGGCATCAACTTCGTGATGGTCTTCTCGCCCAATACCTTCGCTGGTGCACCGCACACGCATCTTGCGACGCTGACAATGACCGGTGGCCCAGATGTGGCTGCACGGGAGGCAGCACTTGCCCGGGACGTGTCTCGGGCCTTCCCGTCCGTTTCCTCCGTCCGCGTCAAGGATGCGCTACAGGCCGCCGGCGATCTCGTGGCACAGCTGACGGCCGCCATGCGCGGCGCGAGCGGTGTCGCGCTGTTCGCCAGCGTGCTCGTGCTGGCCGGCGCGCTCGCTGCCGGCCGGGCTTCCCGCGTGCGCGACGCCGTGGTGCTCAAGACGTTGGGCGCAACGCGCGGACAACTGCTGCGCGCCTACCTGATGGAGTATGCCGCGCTCGGTGTCGTGACAGCGATTTTCGGCATGATCGCCGGCTCAGCGGCGGCCTATGGCATCATGACGCAGGTCATGCGCATCCCCTTCACCTTTGATTGGCCGGTGGCCTTGATGGTTCTGGTTGTGGCACTCATGTTGACGATCTTGCTTGGTCTTGCCGGAACATGGCGTATTCTTGGTCAGAAACCGGCGGCATACTTGCGGGAACTGTGATTGCCTCGAATTTGATCCATTTGCCGGGGAAAGATAAATTACAAGTGGGGTGCGTAATATTTGAACGGGGCAATTCTTTTTAACCGAGCTGGCCTTCTCCCCCTTGTGTGAAGGGGCTGGTTGCTCCATATTCCGCATCAATCGGCGTGAAATGCGTCGAGTGCTGGAAAAGCGGCCTTCGGGCCGCCGCGTGTTGGAAAAGCGACCTGCGGGTCAAGGAGAGTTTTCCGATGTCAAACTTCGAACCCAATGCCTACGGCCAGTATGGCGCGGGTGTATCGCGCGCCAATCAGGCTGCGATCGACCAGGGCCTCCGGTCCTACATGCTGGGCATCTACAACCACATGACCGTCGGCCTTGCCGTGTCGGCGCTCGTCGCCATCGGCTTCTTCATGCTTGCCACGAATGGTGCCGTGGTCGGCAAGCTTGCCAACGGCGTACAGCTCACCGCCTTCGGTGCGGCCGTCTACACGACGCCCCTGAAGTACGTGATGATGTTCCTGCCGCTCGTCATGCTGCTCGGCTCGTCATTCTTTGTGAACAAGATGAACGCCGCGACGACGACGATCTTCTACTACACCTTCACGGCGGTGATGGGTGCCTCTCTCTCGTACATCTTCCTGGTGTATAAGATCGGCTCCATCGCGCAGGTGCTGTTCATCACTGCGGCTTCCTTCGGTGCGCTCAGCCTCTATGGCTACACGACGAAGAAGGACTTGTCGGGCCTCGGCAAGTTCCTGTTCATGGGCCTGATCGGCCTCATGCTTGCGAGCATCGTGAACATCTTCCTTGGCTCGAGCATGCTGCAGTTCATCGTCAGCGTGGTCGGCGTGTTGATCTTCGCAGGCCTCACCGCCTACGACACCCAGCGCCTCAAGGAAGAGTACTACTACGTGGCACAGGACGCTGGCCTGCAGGCCGTGTCGTCGGTGTGGGGTGCCCTTTCGCTCTACCTGAACTTCACGAACATGTTCACCATGCTCCTGTCGCTCTTCGGCGACCGCGAGTAACGGATCCGGCCACAAGGCCAAACGAGAAAGCCCCGGGAAACCGGGGCTTTTTTGTTGTCTGTTGCGTTGAAATGCAGCGCGGGGTCAGCCGCCCTGGGCGACCTTGCGTGGCTCGCAGCCCGGGATCGCCGCCTTGCCACAGAACTCGCCCTGCAGGAAATCGACGCCCCATTCGGCGAGCATTGTGGCTGACGCGTCATCCTGCACCCATTCCGCCACGGTCTGGACGCCAAGGTTGCGGGCAAGATCGATCAGCGTGCGAACGAAGAAGCGATCATCGGCCGAGCGCGTGAGATTCTGAACGAAGACGCCATCGATCTTCAGGATATCAACCGGAAGCGCCCGCAGGCTGCGGAAGGACGTGTGGCCGGAGCCGAAATCATCGATGGCGACCCGCGCGCCAAGGCCTTTGATCTCGCGCACGAAAACCGCAGTGCTTTCAATATTCGCCATGGCTGCAGTTTCGGTGATCTCGACAATCAACCGGTCGCCGAGTGTGGCATTGGCACCGACAAGCGCCTTGAGCGCCGTCAGCCATTCGCCACTGGCGACAGTGCGCATGGACACATTGATCGACAGCCGCGCGTTGCGGTCTGTCAACAGATGCTCCACCGCCTGCTCAAGCACCCGGATGTCCACATACTTGATCAGGCCGAAGCGTTCGGCTGCCGGAATGATGGCGGCCGCAGGCAGAACGTCACCCTCGGCCGTGACCACCCGTACCAGCGCTTCATCAAACTGGTGGACCCGGCCGCGGGCGGAGAGAACCGGTTCCAGCGCAATGACCACGCGCCGCTCGTTCAGCGCGCGGACAACGTCATCGGCAACCGTCAGATTTTTCCGGCGAAGCTCGTCGCGGGCTGCATCGCTGCGGTACTCCGCGTAGAACGGCGCGCCTGGCTCCCGCGCCTCCTCCAATGCCTCTTCGGCGTGCTGGAAGAGCGTGATGGCGTCCAGTCCGTCACGTGGGCTGATCGCGCCGCCAATGCGGATATCGATCGCCATCGGCCCGGCCGCCGTCATCATCGGCTGGGCGCAGACGGCATCGCGGAAGCGTGCCGCAGCTTCAGCCAGATCCGAGCCGACGAAGGGAGACAACAGCA
>JBOFUS010000103.1:0-3148 GCA_051652685.1 Beijerinckiaceae bacterium | reverse complement strand
GTGATGATCTCCTGCCATTCGCTGCCTTCGGCGAACATGCAGAGATCGAGCAGCGCGCGCCGGCCCGACCGGAAGTCGACGATGACATAGGCATTGTCGAGGATATCCGGCGTTTCGCCGGCATAGCGCTCGCCCTTGTGGTTCACGTCCATGGCACCCGAAGCCATCACGCGGAGGGGCTCATCGGCCATAATCAGGCGCATGAGATCGAAGAAATGGCAGCATTTCTCGACCAACGTACCGCCGGTGCGGCGGCTGAAGCGGTTCCAGTCGCCGACCTTCTCCAGAAACGGAAAGCGATGCTCGCGCAGCGTGAGCATGCGCAGGTCGCCGATGGTGCCGGCGCGGATCTCGCCCATCAGTTCTTGTACGGGCGGCATGTAGCGATACTCCATGGCCACCCAGATGGGGGCCTTGTGTGCGGCGCCGGCCGCCGCCAGCTCAAGACAATGGGCCTCGGTGGTGCACACGGGCTTCTCGATCAGCACCGGAAAAGCCCGCTTCGCCTGGAAAATGTCGTGCAGGATATCGCGATGGGTGTCGTTGGGGCTGGCGATCACCAGCGCGTCGACCTCTCCCTTGTCGAGGAGATCGCGGTGGTCTGCGAAGGCGGCGGGCGCTTGCTCCATGACAGCTGCCACCGCCACCGCGCTCTCGTCGCGCGAGCTGGCGTCAGGGTCGGAAATCGCCGTCACGATGCCGCCGGGAACCAGCGCGATGTTGCGGACATGCTCCCGGCCCATCATGCCGGCGCCAATCAGGCCGTAACGCAGTGTCATGTTTCCTCTCTCAACCCAGAATGCGGACGGGAAGGCCGAGCTTCTTGCCAAGCGCCGTCATGGTGGAGGCGTGGTCGCCATAAACCATGGCGACATGGTGCTCGTAGCCGCCACCAATCAGGCCGTGCAGCGCGCTGGCCATCGGTGCATCAAGGCGCACGACGCCGCTGGTGCCGGTGAAGCTGATCGGCCGGCGGATCACCTCGCCGCCACCGACCAGCAGATGCGGCTCGTTGTTGGCCTGGCTCAGCCGCGCGAAGGTGATGCGGCCGGGTTTCAGCGGAAACTGATACAGCAGCGGCATCTTGCGGTTCGAGTGGATCTGCGCCTCGGCCGGGTATTCCGGATCGCGCATCTGTTCGGGTGCGGAGCCGCAATGCCAGAAGACAGTGGTGCCGTCGGCAGCATCCATGTCCACGATGTCGACCAGCCATGACGGCGCATCCGCAACCTCCTGCAACATCAGTGCCGTCACCGCGCCCAGCATGTCGGCCTCGCAGGCAGCAGGAACGCCGGCGGCATTCATCATCCCCATCGGCCCGCAGATGGCGCAGCCGTATTCCGTGAACATTTCGGGCCAGCAACGCACGGCGAAAGCTGACAGGCCCTTGTCGTCCTTCAGGCTTTTCAGGCCCTCGAAAAGCGACAGCGATTTCGCGAGCTGTGGCTGATCGACGTCGTCGATACCTTTCAAGCCGCCGACCTTGCCGCGCTGCACAGCGATCGCCTCGGGCGATACGACAGCCGAGCGTGCAAAGAGATCTCCAAGCGCAAAGCGGTCAATGGAGATGCCGGTGAGTTCGCCCAGCGCAACCTCGTCGAAGCGGCAGGTGTCGAAGCCGCCGGGATGCTCGCCGACAAGGCCGATGCGGCGGCCTTTCAGCCCTGCAATCACGGTAGCAGCTTTCGCCTGATCTGCTTTTGCAGATGTCCCGCCGCCGGCGACGACGGCCTTCGCACCCTCGTGCCGCGCAAGCATCGTGAGGTCCTCGGGCAGCGGGGCATCCGGTGCCTGAACGAGATAGGCATAGGGAATGCCCGCCCGCCCCAGGGCGTGCCCGGCGAGGTTCAGCCCGCAGAAAGAGTTGAGCCGCAGCCGTCCACCGGTGCGCGGCTCCGGAAAGGCCCAGATCGCCAGCGGCGCATCGAGGCTCCTCGCGATCTCGATGGTCATGGAAGCGTCGGTGAAGGTCACCTGCAAGAGAAGCAGGAGATCGAGCGTCTCGCCCTTGAGCGCCGCCACCGCACCGCGCGCCGCGTCCGCGTCGAACAGCAGTTCACGCGGGCCAACCAGTGCATGCCCGGCGGCTTCAAGCCCGGCGAAGGCCTTGGCGGCGAACTCTTCCGCATAGGAAACGTCAAAGGTCGGGCGCGCCAGCGCCAGGACGCCGATCCGCATGGTCAGAACCCCGTGTAGTGGTGGCGGAAGCTGGAATCCTCATGGGCGACGCCCGTCCTGCCGCCAAAGCAGGCATGGGCGTTCCAGGGCAGCGCCTTCGCGTCGGTCAGGGCATTGAGGTCGCGCATGTAGGGCACGCTTTCAGCGCGCAAGCCGGCGCGGATCGCGTCCCAGTCCGGGAAGGCCTGGAAAGGCTTCAGCCAGATGGCGCGACCCGCGAGATAGCCGGAAGCGCCTGCCTGATAGGCATGCTCCAGCACCTTGCGGAACTCGGTCATGCCGGCACCCGCAGACAGCATCACCCATGGCCGGCCGGCAAGCTGTCCCATTTCGTCGAAGAGTTTCTGCACGTCCGCAGCGCCGTCGCTGCCAAGGCCCGGCACGGCTTTCGCCGGAACCGGGCTCTCCAGCTTGAAAACATCGATTCCGTACTTGTCTTCGGCGAAAACGCGGACGCTCTCCAGCACATGGTCGGCGTGCTTAGCCTTCATCTCAACGTAGTCCGTGGTCTGGTTAGCCTCGCCGGGCAGTGGATAGACGAGCAGTTCGAAGAGATAAGGGATATCGTACTTGCGGCAGGCATCGCCAATGCGGGCGGTGAAATCCTGTTGTTTTTGCAGGACATCCGGGCTCGCATCCGGCCGATACCAGGCGAGCACCTTTACGGCATCGCCGCCGCTGCGCTTGATCTTCTCAACCGACCAGTCGTCGATTTCCGACGACAAGCGCCCGCCAGGTGTTTCGGCGAAGATCGAGTCTTCGAGCGTCACGATCAGGCCCTTGGTGGGCGAGAGCAGGCTGAGGCCTCCGGGCAGCGCAAAATGCGGGTCGAGCAGCATGGCAGAGCTGTCGGCCTGCAACTCCTCGACGAGCATCAGCTTGAAGCCGGCCACATCCCCGTACGGCGCTTCCGCCGTGCCGCGCTTCTCGCGGATCGGGTTTTTGATCGGTGGGCGCTGGTCGACGGCTG
>JBOFUS010000102.1:0-2514 GCA_051652685.1 Beijerinckiaceae bacterium | reverse complement strand
CCAGCGCGATGGCGATGGCGACCGGAATTTCGAGAGCACCAGGCACCGTGATCACATCGACCGTACCGCCAACGGCCTCGACCGCTTCGCGTGCGCCGGCCACCAGCTCGTCATTGATCTCGTCGTAGAAGCGTCCCTCAACCACGAGGATACGCGCGCCGGGAAGAGCGGATGCGGTTTCAGTGGCGCGATGGGGGGCGACCATGGTTTCCTCAGGTTGCGCGGCGTTGGAGGCGGGCGGTTCCCATAGGCTGTTGCGCCGGTGCGGGCAAGGCGTGCGTGGTGCGGGTCAGACCCGCGCGGGTCCTTACACTCAGCAAAACGGCCTCCCCCGGCAAAGGGAAGGCCGCAGCATTTCTCACCGCCGGATTGCGCCGGCCGGGTGGCGGTTGTCAATTCGGTGGCGCGTAACCGCGCACCTGCGCCCAGCTGTACCAGTTGTCGACCACCGTACCGGTCAGCAGGATGGCGATACCGCCGGTAAGCGTGGTGAGCACCGCGAACCACCAGGCCCAGCGATGGATCGACTCCATGGAGGCGTTGAAGCCCATGGTCCAGCGCCAGAACAGGGCCGCGCGTTCCGACGCCGTGCCGCGGTCCACGATCTGCTCGATCTCGCGCTCGCCGCCGTAGCGGCTGACGGCGAGGATCGTGGCGGCGTGCATGGCAAAGAGCAGCACGGAGCCATAGAGGAACACGATGGAGAAGCAGTGGAACGGGTTGTAGAAGAGGTTCCCGTACTTCAGCGAAAAGTTGTTGGTCCAGTCGAGATGGCTGAAGATGCCGTAGGGAACCGCCTCGCTCCAGCTGCCCATCAGGATCGGCCTGAAGAAGCCGAGCACGAACATCAGCCAGATCGCCGAGAGAAAGGCCCAGGCGACATGCGTTCCCATGCCCAGTGCCCGGGCGCGGGTGTAGGTGCGTGCCCACCAGAGGATCACTGACGCTCCAAAGAACAGGCCGGTGATCAGGAACCAGCCACCCTCCTTCAGCGGTGGGAAGCTGAGCCCGTACTTCGGATCTGGCGGATCAAGCGACAGCCAGAACAGCTTGCGGATGAACTGCACGGGATCCCAGCCGACCTGGGCCCAGTAGTTCAGGCCGATGATGTTGAAGGCGATCAGCCCGCAGGCAATGGAAAAGAGTCCGTAGGTGCCGAGATAGAACGGCCCGACCTGCGCATCGCCAAGCTTGCCGAACCAGTAGTTGTGGCCCGGTATCGCGACGTGATCAGCCGCCACATCGCCTTTGCGGGCAGGGCCGAGATCGTCCGGTCCGCGAACCTGCACGCGGGTGAAGAAGTTCTGATATTCGAGTCCCAAAGACATGACAGCCTCCCGAGGATGACTTTTATTCAGATGATCTGGCCAATTCCGAATGACCGGCCAGATCAGATTGCAAGATTGTATTGACCGAATGCGTCCGGCTTACTTCGCCCAGACCTTCCAGTTCAGCCACCAGTTCCACCAGTCGGCCCATGCACCTTCCCAGAGCGGCCCGCTGATGACGATGCAGACGGCGCTCCAGAAGCCGGCATTGACGGCGAGGAACAGTCCGACACGGTGAATGCCGAGCGTGCCGACCGAATAGCCGATGAGATCGCGGAAGTAGGCATTCTCGTGCTCCGGCGTCTTGACCGGTTCACCAGGTTTCGGCGCGACCGAAGACAGGATCAGCGAACCATGCAGCGCCAGCGCCAGAGTCGTGGTGAAGAAGAACGTAACCGCGATCAGGTGCGCTGGATTATACATGAAGTTACCGTATGTATAACCCGTGGTCGTCATCCAGTCGAGATGCGTGAAGATGCCGTAGGGAAACCCGTAACCCCAGGCTCCCATCAGGAAAGGACGGATCACCACCAGCGTCACATAGGCGAGGATCGCCGCGCCGAAGGTCCATGGCACATGCAACCCCATGCCGAGCTTGCGGCAGATCTCGACCTCGCGCAGCGCCCAGGAGACGAAGGCACCGATCGCGCAGATCGTGATGATCTGCCAGAGCCCGCCTTCCGCCAGCGGCGCAAGCGCAAGACCATACTTGATATCAGGCGGATTGATGCTGATCCGCCACGGGTTCCAGGTGTCGCCGAGCGACGCCCCGTAGAAGATG
The DNA here is from genome assembly GCA_051652685.1 of Beijerinckiaceae bacterium. Lineage (GTDB taxonomy): Bacteria > Pseudomonadota > Alphaproteobacteria > Rhizobiales > Beijerinckiaceae > JADCCX01. The sequence continues at coordinate 405 of JBOFUS010000102.1, read as the reverse complement.
AGCATCGTTCCCAGGAATGAGAAGAAGAGCGTCAGGACGCCAAAAAATCCCACGTAGAAGGGTCCGACCCAGAAGTCGAACAGGTCACCGCCAATCAGCGTGCCGCCGCGGACCCTGTATTTCTTTTCAAAGCTCAACATTGACATGACATGGGTCCTCCATGCGGCTCCGCCGGGCGCGGCGGTAGTTCAGGCGTGGATTACGGGGCGGACGGCGCAAGGACGCCCGCCCCGAAAGGTGTTGCTATCGCTTACTTGAGAGCGGTTTTCACAGGCGCTGGCGCATTCAGCCAGTTGCCGTAGCGCGGTGTGCTCAGCTGAACGAAGTGGTTCAGCATCACCATCGCGAAGCAGAAGCCGAGAACGCCGACGAGCGCGCGCCTCGGATCAAAGATCAACCAGATTC
>JBOFUS010000101.1:0-3547 GCA_051652685.1 Beijerinckiaceae bacterium | reverse complement strand
CTCGCGCTTTCCGGCTTTCCCATGGCCCCATGGTTCAGCCGCATCGCGGGCGGGGTATTTTCCTTTGACGGAGAGATCATCAACGCTGCATCCCCGGGAAGGGGCGAGGTTCCGGCCGATCTGCATGGGTTGCTCTGGGACCGGCCATTCCGGATCGAGCGATGCGATGCAACGTGCTGCGTGCTGGTGGCAGAGGTTGCAGCCGTGCCGGATCAGCCCTACGCCTTCGAAGCGCGCCTGACGTATGCGCTGGCCGGAGACCGGTTCTCGATGGCTTTGGATGTCGTCAATCGCGGCCGGCGGCTGCCGTTCGGTCTGGGGCTGCACCCGTTCTTTCGCCGCACGCCGGGTTTCCGGCTGTCTTTTGCGGCGGATGGATATCTTGCGACCGACGAGACCGCGATGCCCGTGCGCGCTGCACCCCTGTCGGAGATGCCGGCGCTGGCCGGAGCAGCCGGCGTTGACGCTCTCGTGGGTCTCAACCACGGCTTCTTTGGCTGGCGCGGGCCGGCGCGGCTGGCCTGGGGCGATCTCGGCATTGCAGCGAAGATGACAGCGCGGGCCTCCTCGCCAATGTTGCTGCATATCTACGCGCCGGCGCATGAGCCGCTGATCTGCCTCGAACCGGTCACCAATGCGCCGGATGTCATCCACCGCCGGGCCTTCGCTCCCTTCGCGGACATGACGCCGCTGGACGTGGGCGAAGTTGCGTCGGTTTCCCTTGCGGTGGATTTCAGCTTTCTCGATCCCGCACAATCCGCCGCTTTCGTTTAACGCTGCGTCAAGCCTAAACGCGGCCTTAACCGGCAGGCGCTAACGTGTCGATTGGTTGGGGAGCATGTGTCGCCCCTTCCGCCTGTTGCGTCAGCGTAAAGAGTAGAGCCATGTCGAACCGCCGGCCCATCGCCCGTCAAGGGGCGCTGCCCCAATCCCTGCGCGATCTGATGCGGGATATCGTCCGAGGCGGCTTCGCCCGGGGTGCCGGCGTGGCGCTGCTTGTTGCCGCCGTGCTTCTGGCGCTGGCCGTCGTGTCGTGGTCGGTACGCGACCCCAGCCTCAACCATGCCGCCGACGGTCCTGTCCGCAACTGGCTCGGCCACCCGGGAGCCATCGTCGCTGATGTGACGATCCAGCTTTTCGGCGTGTCTGTTCTGGCGCTGTTCGCCGTCATGGTGGCGCTCGGTGCCGGGCTCCTCGGTCGGCGTCGGCCGGACAGGATGCTGGCGCGCATGGCGTCCGGCCTGATCGGGTTGTTTTCTGCCGCCGGCTTTGCCTCGCTGTTGCCGCGCGCCGACAGCTGGCCGCTGCCCACCGGGCTCGGTGGCGCGTTGGGCGATGCGGTCGAGCGGTTGCCGCTTCTGTTGTTGGGCACCGCCGGATGGGCGAAGGCCTTCGCCGCGTTGCTCCTGGCCGGCCTCGCCATTCTGGCGCTGCATGGTGCCATGGCGCGCCGTCCCATCTTCGCCAGCGACGATCACATCGAGGACGAGGTCGCACCGCGCAACAGTGACCTTGAAGACGATGACCGGGGCGACGAGCCCGGCAAGGCGCTGCTGCTGATCGGTGCACTGGTGCACGGCGGCCGCATGGCGGCCCAAAGCATGCGCCGCGCTGTCACATCGCTGAAAGACGGGCCCGGCCGCTCGCTGGCGAGCGGCGCGCGCCGCATGGTCGAGAATGTCACTGCCGAAGATCAGGCGGCCTATGCCATGGCCGGCGGCCCTGCCGCGGGCGCAGCCTTCGAGCGCCGCGAGCCCGTGCTGGCCCGCAAGGCCGAGCCCGCGCGTGAGCCCGTCGCGGCACCCGCTCCGCGTCCAGCGCAACCGATGTCGGACATTGCGGCACCCGTCTACACCCGGGTGCGCATGCCGGAGGCGTTTGCTCCGCAGCCGGTCGCGCCTGCTCCGGTGCAGCCGCCAGCCGCCGCAGCCGGCGCACAGCCGGGCTACATGAACGCCGTCAACGCGCTTCAGCTGGCGGCCAAGCGCCGGCTTGGCCTGCTGCGCGAGCCTGCACCTGCCGCGCCGCTCGCGCCTGTCGCACCATTGGCTGCCGTTGAAACGGCCTTCCGCCCCGGCGAGCAAGCGGCCATTGCCGCACTTCAGGCCGCCGCGCGCAAGCGCATGGAAAGCGGACGGGCAGAAGTCCCGACCGCCGGAGATAATCGCCTGCTTGACGCGTTGCCAGCGGACGTCGGCGACGCAGCCCGCACCGTGATGCGCCGCAGCGCCTCACTGGATGACCTCGCCGACGCCGAGGACGATCTGCCGGCCGCCGTGCAGCCGAGCCGCGTCGCAGTCCCCGCCGCCGCGCCGATCCGCGCCGGAAAGCGGCTGAACCGCGAGGCACAGCCTGATCTTCTGGGCCGCGATACCTATGAGTTGCCGCCAATCACGCTGCTGAACGAGCCGAAGAAGGGCGCGTTCGTCGCCATCTCCGAGGATGCGCTGGAGCAGAACGCCCGCCTGCTGGAAGGTGTGCTCGAAGATTTCGGCGTGCGCGGCGAGATCATCAACGTGCGCCCCGGTCCGGTCGTGACGCTCTATGAACTGGAGCCCGCGCCCGGCACCAAGTCCTCGCGCGTCATCGGTCTGGCGGATGATATCGCCCGCTCCATGTCGGCGATTTCGGCCCGCGTGGCCGTGGTGCCCGGCCGCAACGCCATCGGCATCGAGCTGCCGAACCAGCGCCGTGAGACGGTGTATTTCCGCGAACTCATCGGCAGCCAGGATTTCGAGAAGTCCAACCTCAAGCTCGCCATGGCGCTGGGCAAGACCATCGGCGGCGAGGCCGTTATCGCGGAGCTTGCCAAGATGCCGCATCTGCTGGTGGCCGGCACCACCGGCTCCGGCAAGTCCGTCGCCATCAACACCATGATCATGTCGCTGCTGTATCGGCTGACGCCCGAGCAGTGCCGGCTGATCATGATCGACCCGAAGATGCTGGAACTCTCCGTCTATGACGGCATTCCCCATCTGCTGACGCCAGTCGTGACCGACCCGAAGAAAGCGGTCGTCGCGCTGAAGTGGGCGGTCCGCGAGATGGAGGACCGCTACAAGAAGATGTCGAAGCTCGGCGTCCGCAACATCGACGGCTTCAACGCCCGTGTGGCGGAGGCGAAGGCCGCCGGCGAGGTGATCACCCGCAGCATGCAGACGGGCTTTGACCGCGAGACGGGCGAAGTGATCGAGGAAACGGTCGAGATGCCGCTCGACCAGATCCCCTACATCGTCGTCATCATCGACGAGATGGCCGACCTGATGATGGTCGCCGGCAAGGACATCGAGGGCGCGGTGCAGCGGCTGGCGCAGATGGCGCGCGCTGCCGGCATCCACGTCATTATGGCGACGCAGCGCCCCTCGGTCGATGTCATCACCGGCACGATCAAGGCCAACTTTCCGACGCGCATCTCCTTCCAGGTAACCAGCAAGATCGACAGCCGCACGATCCTCGGCGAAATGGGCGCGGAGCAGCTGCTCGGCCAGGGCGACATGCTGCACATGGCCGGCGGCGGCCGCATCAGCCGCGTGCATGGGCCGTTTGTGTC
>JBOFUS010000100.1:0-2256 GCA_051652685.1 Beijerinckiaceae bacterium | reverse complement strand
TCATCTCGCGGGCCGCCTTGTTGGTGAAGGTGACGGAGAGGATCTGGCTGGGAAAGGCACGGCCTGTGGCGATGATATGCGCGATGCGCGTGGTCAGCACGCGTGTCTTTCCCGTGCCGGCACCGGCCAGCACCAGCACGGGGCCGTCGAGACTCTGCACCGCCTCCGTCTGTTCGGGATTGAGACCGGCGAGATAGCGTGCGGCAGGCGAGGCCGCAGCCATTGCGCGCTGGGCCAGGCCACCAGGCCGGGGTGCGGCGGCGAACGCATCATCATCAAGGGCGAAAGGATCGGACAAGGGCTTGGCGTGGTCCTGCTGGTTCAACGTTCTCGAATCGTTTCGGTTAAAATGGGCAAGCCGGCACCTTTTGTCGATAAGCTTGGAACGACTGTCCCGTCGTCCCGGCCATGACGTCGGCGCGTCGTCAACCCAATGGTGGAGCACGCGATGACGCTCGGTTGACGGCGAGGCGTTCCATGGGCGTTGCAAGGCTGGCAAAACGTCCAGCCGAAGGCAACGGGGGACCACCATGTTCAACACCGACGCTTTGCTGGAACTCAACGCCGTGGTGAGCGCATTCTATGACGCGTCACTCGGCCGTTGCGGCTGGAACCAGACACTGGAGCGCGCGGCGATTGCCCTCGATGCATCTGCATTCGCCCTTGCGATCTGCAACGAGGCCACCGGCAGTGCGCGGTTGTTCGCTGGTGGGATTGGTCTTGACGAACATCAGGCGTGGCTGATCGCGGAGGCCACGGCACTTGCGCCGGCTGCCGCTTCGTCAGAGCCCCTGTCCAAGCTGGAAGATTCCTTTGTGATCACGCCCGCCGCATCCATGCGGGAAAGCCGCTTCTTCCGCGCCTGTTGCCAGCCGCAGGGTTTTGCCGACGCCATTGGTGCGACGCTCGACTGCCAGTCCGGCGCGATCTATTCGCTCGTGTTCCTGCGTGGCGCGGATCAACCCGCCTTCTGCGACAGTGATGCCGAACGCCTTGAACACGTGATCGCCCACGCTGTGCGCGCCGTGCGGATCTCTGGCGAGTTGGACCAGCTGCGGGCCGAGCGCGACAGCCTGGCCAAGGCGGTGCACGAAGCGCCGACGCCCATCATCCTGGTCAACGAGGACCGCTCTATCCGGCAGATCAACCGGGCTGCGGCGCAGCTTTCCGATCGTGGTGGTTTTATCCGCAACGAGCAGGGCGAGCTTTGCTTCGAGGATCAGGACTGCGCGCGGGTCTTCTCCTCGGCGGTCGGGGCAGGCGAGGTGCACGCCACGACCATCGTCTGCAAATCCGGTTCGGGCCTGGTTTCCGAGGTGATGCCGGGAATGCGCGGCGGCGGGGCCGCTGCCATCGTGCTGGTCCACAAGGCTCCGGCGCGAGCGGAGCGCTCGGGCCCCATGCTGCGGCAAGCCTACGGATTGACCGGCTCTGAGCTGCGCGTGCTCACCAGGTTGATGGCCGGGGCCACAAGGGACGCGATTTCGGGCGATCTCGGCATTTCGCTTGCCACCGTAAAGACGCACCTGCAGAACATCTTCCGCAAGACCGGCACGAACCGTCAGGCGGATCTGGTGCGCAAGATCGGTGTGGGTATTGCTGCCTGAGCCGGCTTGCCGCGCCTTTCGCCCGTTGTGCAGGCTCTTGGCCCTTTGTGCAGGCTCTTGGCCCATTGTGATGAGCGCGGAAGCCGCTAAAGAGAGGGCATGGAGACTCGCGCCAACTACGCGCTGATTGGACTGTTCACGCTGTCGGTGTTCGCCGGCATCCTGGGCTTCGTCTACTGGTTCGCGTCCGGCCGCTCGCAGGGCGCGAAAACGAGCTACCGTGTCGTTTTCACGGGCTCGGTGTCGGGGCTCGGGCGCGGTTCTGTCGTGCGCTTCAACGGCCTGCGCGTCGGCGAGGTGATCACCATCGATCTTCTGCCGACCGACCCTTCGCGCGTGACAGCCGTGATCGAGGTGGACGAGCGCACGCCGGTGAAGAACGACACCCGGGCGCGGCTGGAGTATCAGGGCCTCACGGGCCAGGCCTCGGTCCAGCTGTCAGGCGGCTCACCCGCTGCACCGGCACTCACCGCGCCGGATGGCGGCCGCGCCGTGATCTTCGCCGACCGATCCGATTTCCAGGACATTCTCGAGACCGCGCAGCGCATCGCCGGCCGCGTCGATGTGGTGCTGGGCAAGATCGAGAAGGTGGTGGGCGACAACGAGGCGTCGGTTGGCAACACGCTGAAAAGCGTCGAGACCTTCGCCA
>JBOFUS010000099.1:0-6054 GCA_051652685.1 Beijerinckiaceae bacterium | reverse complement strand
AGCTGTTTTGCGCCGGAGTTGGCGTCCAGCATCCCGACGTTTCGAACGCTTCGCGCCGCATGACAAAGGCCGAGTTTGCGGACTGCCAGAAGAACGGCGTGACCGCTGTCATCGAACTCAACATTGGCTTTGATGGCCTAACCATCGCGGGCTCCAAGAAGGGACCGGACTTCAAGCTCACCAAGGAACAGGTATTCCTTGCTCTCGCAAAGAACATTCCTGGTTCCGACGGGAAGCTTGTTGTCAATCCGCACAAGAACTGGTCAGACGTTGACAAGGCATTGCCGAACGTCAAGATCGAAGTTCTCGGCCCCCCCCCAACGTCTGGTACACGCGACTCATTCCACGAGCTCGTCATGGAGCCAGGTGCAGAAGCGATCCCGGCGCTTAAGGCCCTCAAGACTTCAGACCGCAAGGCTTTCGACACCGCCTGGAAGCAGCTCCGCGAGGATGGTGCTTACGTGGAAGCGGGCGAGAACGATAACCTGATCGTTCAGAAGATCGAAGCGAATGCTAACGCGCTCGGCATCTTCGGCTTCTCGTTCCTTGAAGAGAACACCGCGAAGATCAAGGGTACACCGATCAACGGTGTCGAGCCGACCTTCGAAGGTATCGCAGACGGCAAGTATACCGTCGCTCGCCCAATGTTCGTCTACTTCAAGAAGCAGCACATGGGCGTCATTCCCAACCTTGACAAGTTCATGGCGGAGTACGTGAGCGACAAGGCTATCGGCGAAGATGGTTATCTTACGCGCAAGGGCCTCGTGGCTTTGCCGAAGGCGACACTTGCCAAGGTCCGTACCGACGTAACCGCCCAGAAGGTTCTCGGACCAGAGGCCGGCTTCTGATCTACGGATAGACATCCGCCCGGAGCGTGGCTCCGGGCGGACTTTTTCATGACGCGTTACGGTGGGCTGTAGCTGGGCCGTCTCGCATGTAATCCTCCGCAACACTCGGAGGCGGGCCGAGGCGGGGTTTCATCCATGGTCTCCATCTATTTCATCCTGATTGCGGCAGCGGTGTTCGCCGGCTTTATGATCGGCCGCAACCGCGGCGCTGGGCTTGCTGGCTCCGGCACAAAAGGTGCGGTCCACTCTTTGCCGGTCTATCACGGGTTGTTCACCGCTTCGGCCGTTTTTATTCCGATGCTGCTGGCGCTGGGCCTCTGGTCGGCCGCCGCTCCGGGATATGAGAAATCCTCCGCCATCTCGGCTGCACCGCCCATCGTCGCAAGTGGCGACGTCAACCGGCGGACGTTGGAAGAACAGGCGCAGTATCGCGATATCCAGCTGACGGCCGGTCTTTTGAACCAGGGACGACCAGCAACCCGGCCGGAATTTCAGGCGGCGGGCGAGGCTTACAATTCTGCTCGGACCTTCACAGGCTTTGCGCTGCTGCTGCTCGGCCTTGCGGCCGGCGCGGCGGGCGGGTTTTTCGCTCTAAAGCAGATCACGCCCGAGTTCCGCTCGCGGAACCGCTTCGAGGGCATCGTGAAGGTGGCGTTGATCGCCAGTTCGGGCGTTGCCGTGCTGACGACGGTGGGCATCGTCTTTTCGGTGGTTTACGAGACGATCAACTTCGCCAGCCGGTATCCGTTCCAGAACTTCCTGTTTGGAGCAACCTGGTCGCCATCATCCCTGACACTTGGCGCGCTGCCTCTTTTCGTCGGCACGTTCCTGATCATGTTCATTGCCATGCTCGTTGCTGCGCCGGTCGGCCTCTTCGCGGCAATCTACCTGTCCGAGTATGCGTCGAAGACCGTGCGTGATGTCGCCAAGCCGGTGCTTGAAGTGCTTGCCGGCATTCCGACCGTTGTCTTCGGGTTCTTCGCCGCTTTGACAGTAGCCCCGTTTTTCAAGGGGACCGGAGACTGGATCGACCTGACATTCGGCACCAATCTCGGCGTGGCGTCGGAGAGTGCGCTGGCAGCCGGCTTCGTTATGGGTGTCATGATCATCCCCTTCGTCTCGTCGCTTTCCGACGATGTGATCAACTCGGTGCCGCAGACGCTGCGCGATGGCTCCTATGCCATGGGCGCGACGAAGTCCGAGACAATCAGAAGGGTTGTTCTGCCCGCCGCGCTCCCGGGCGTTGTCTCGGCGCTGATGCTCGCCATCAGCCGCGCAGTGGGAGAAACCATGATCGTCGTCATGGCGGCCGGTCTCGCCGGTAACCTGACGCTCAACCCCCTCGATGCCGTCACCACAGTCACCGTCCAGATCAAGACGCTGCTTGTCGGTGACCAGGAATTCGACAGTCCGAAGACGCTCGCGGCTTTCGCGCTCGGTTTCGTGCTGTTCTTCTTCACGCTCATCCTCAACTTCATCGCGCTGCGTATCGTGCGGAAATATCGGGAAGCCTATGACTGACCTTTCGCTCGCGCCGGCGCGCAAGGCCGGACACAACTTCTTCTCGCCGGAAGCGCAGGCTCTGGTGAAGAAGCGCTACGGCGCGGAGCGCCGGTTCCAGGCGTACGGGATCGCTGCTATCGCCTTCGCGGCGATCTTCATCCTGCTGCTTGTCGGCGACATCGTGCGCAAGGGTTACACGGCTTTCGTGGAACACTACGCGACTGTCGAAATGACCGTGACCCATGACCAGATCGGCGCCGGCGGCAAGACCGACGCCGACTCGCTGCGCCAGGCCGACTGGAGCGCCGTGGTGCGCGAGGGACTGCGGCCCATCTATCCCGAAGTGACGAATCGGACGCAGCGCAGCAAGCTCTACAACGAACTTGTCAGCTCAGGTGCTGGCATCGACATCCGCAACAAGCTGATGGCGGATCCTTCCCTGATCGGGAAGCCCGTGAAGACGCAGGTGCTGCTTTCGGATGATGCCGATCTCTACTTCAAGGGCTTCATGACCAATCGCGCCGAACGCGTGGGCCGCGGTTCCGGCGGCGTCAGCGGCACAACAGGCGACGTTGAGTTTGCGACAAGTTCCAATGATTTCGCCAACGAGTTGATCGCGCTGCGGCAGCTCATCGGCGCGCAGGCGCGCCGGTCACAGCTTGAAGTTGTCCGCCTGCGCTATGCACTGGACAACGCACCGCCGGACCGCCGCGCCGGAGCCGAGCAGGCCCTCAATGTGGCAGTGGCCCGCACCACCGATCTCGAGCGCCGGTCGCAATCGGCCGGTGGCTCGGAGAAGCTTGACGAAAATGTACCGTCGCTTCTCGTGGCGCTGAACGGAGGTGTGATCAAGGTCGGCGAGATTGGTAGCACGAAAGTCTCGGGAACGGTGGTCTCGCCGCTCGCCAACCAGAACGATGTCAAGGCGGGCGATTGGCGGATCATCACGTTGGAAACGCCTGAGACCAGCCGCAAGCTTTCCGATCAGCAGATCACCTGGCTCGAGCGATTGCGGGAGCGGGGCCTTGTGTCATCGAGCTTTGCCACCCGCTTCCTGGTTTCCGGCGACTCGCGGGAAGCGGAAATGGCCGGCATCCTGGGCGGCCTGACGGGCTCGCTGCTTACCATGCTGGTGACATTGCTTCTGTGCCTCCCCATCGGCGTAGCGGCGGCGATCTACCTTGAGGAGTTCGCTCCAAAGAACCGCCTGACGGACATCATCGAGGTGAATATCAACAATCTCGCGGCCGTTCCGTCGATCGTGTTTGGTCTTCTCGGTCTTGCGCTTTTTCTGAACACCTTCGGCATGCCACGTTCTTCGCCGCTCGTTGGTGGGTTGGTTCTGGCCTTGCTGGTGCTGCCTACAATCATCATTGCCAGCCGCGCGGCCCTCAAGGCTGTGCCCCCTTCGATCCGCGAGGCAGCACTTGGCGTGGGTGCCTCGCACCAGCAGGCGGTTTTCCACCACGTGCTGCCGTTGGCAATGCCCGGCATCCTGACCGGCACGATCATCGGCATGGCCCATGCGCTCGGTGAAACCGCACCTCTCCTGATGATCGGCATGGTCGCCTTTATCGTGGAGATCCCAAAGTCATTGACTGAATCGGCGACTGTGCTGCCGGTACAGATCTTCCTGTGGTCGGACCTGCCCGAGGCCGCGTTCCAGGCCAAGACGGCAGGTGCCATCATCGTGCTGCTGTTGTTCCTCTTCCTGATGAACGGTGCCGCCATCTGGCTCCGCAAGAAGTTCGAGCGTCGTTGGTGAGCCCGGTCTTTCACGCAAGCGTAGCGAGGCGCAAATGAACATGATGTCCCAGGTCCAATCGGAGGCTGCGGTAGGCGGAGTTACTACACCTGCGTTCAATGCGCCGAAGGTGGTGGCACGCGACTGCAATGTGCACTACGGAGCCAAGCACGCGCTGAAGGCGGTGAATGTCGATATTCCTGACCGCATGGTCACGGCTTTTATCGGCCCATCCGGCTGCGGCAAGTCGACGTTCCTGCGCTGCATAAACCGCATGAATGACACGATCCCGATCTGCAAGGTTACCGGCAAGATCACGATCGATAACGATGACATCTACAATCCCAAGCTGGACGTGGTGCAGCTGCGCGCCCGCGTCGGCATGGTGTTTCAGAAGCCCAATCCCTTCCCGAAGTCGATCTTCGAGAACGTGGCCTATGGCCCGCGTCTGCATGGACTCGCGGCAAACAAGACCGATCTCGAGGAGATCGTTGTCAACAGCCTGAAGAAGGCTTCGTTGTTCGAAGAGGTCAAGGATCGCCTGAACGACGGCGGCACCGGCCTTTCCGGTGGCCAGCAGCAGCGCCTTTGCATTGCGCGCGCTATCGCAGTCAGTCCCGAAGTCATCCTGATGGATGAGCCTTGCTCGGCACTGGATCCGATTGCGACCGCGAAGATCGAGGAACTGATCGACGAGCTCCGCCAGAATTTCACGATCATCATCGTGACCCACTCCATGCAGCAGGCGGCGCGCGTCTCGCAGAAGACGGCATTCTTCCATCTTGGAATTCTGGTCGAAGAAGGCCCGACAACCGAGATTTTCACTGCGCCCAAGGACAAGCGGACGCAGGACTACATCACCGGCCGGTTCGGCTGATCGACCACTGGCCGGGAGCCTTCGCCATGAACGAGCATATCGTCAGTTCTTTTGACGCCGACATCCAGGACCTGCACCGCAAGATCGCCGAAATGGGCGGGATTGCAGAGCGGATGCTGACCGATGCGCTTGAGGCCATCGAGAAGCGTGACGTGCAGCTTGCCCAGAAGATTATCCATATGGATTCCAGTCTCGATGGCCTGCAGCGCGACATCGACGAGTTGGCCATTCTCACCATCGCGCGACGCCAACCCATGGCAGTCGATCTGCGCGACATCTTCGTTGTCTCCCACATAGCCGGTGACATTGAGCGTGTCGGCGATCTGGTGAAGAACATCGGCAAGCGCATCATCGCGATGGAAGGGCACTTCCCGCCCAAAAGCCTGCTTTCCGGCTTGCGCAACATGAGCCTGATGGCGCTTGGCCAGTTCAAGGCGGTGCTTGACGCCTATACGCTCAAGGACGTGGATGCGGCCATGGCCGTCTGGAACAACGATGGCGGCATTGACCGCCTCTACAACTCGCTCTTTCGCGAGCTCCTGACCTATATGATGGAAGATCCGCGTAACATCACGTTTTGTACGCATCTCCTGTTTTCTGCCAAAAATATCGAGCGTATCGGTGACCACGCGACCAATATCGCGGAACGTATCTACTATGTCGGAACGGGCGGCACCTTGTCGACGACACGCCCGAAAGGCGATGATGGCCGTCACCAGATGAGCATTGAGACAGATTCCTGACAGAATTACGTTGAATAAAAAAAGGTAAGCCATGCGTCCCCGCGTCCTCCTTGTTGAGGACGAGCAACCGCTCGTCACGCTGTTGACCTACAACCTCGAAGCTGAAGGCTACGAGGTGCAGGTGGAAATGCGCGGCGATGATGCCGAGGTTCTGATCAACGAGTCAGCGCCTGATCTCCTTTTGCTGGACTGGATGTTGCCGGGCATATCGGGGATCGAACTCTGCCGTCGGCTGAGACAACGCCAGTCGACCAAGGCTCTGCCGATCATCATGCTTACCGCACGCGGCGAGGAGAGCGAGCGGATCCGTGGTCTGGCGACGGGTGCCGACGACTATGT
>JBOFUS010000098.1:0-7176 GCA_051652685.1 Beijerinckiaceae bacterium | reverse complement strand
CGTGAAGCTCGCCGACGTCAAGGCGCAGCGCAAGGACGAGGCAGAGCGCGCAGCGGCCGTGCTGGGCGCCGAGATCGAGTTCATGGACGCCGGTGACTATCCGCTGCGAACCACGGAAAAGATGCTCGACCGCGCGATTGACATCTTCCACGAGCTTCAGCCGGCGTTTGTGCTGACCCATAGCCTCGAAGACCCCTACAATGTCGATCATCCGGAGGCGACGCGCTTTGCCCAGGAAGCCCGGATCATCGCACAGGCTGCCGGCCACAAGCCGGACCCGGCGCGTGCGTATGCCGCGCCGCCGGTTTTCCTGTTTGAGCCGCACCAGCCTGAGCAGTGCAACTTCAAGCCGAATGTCATCCTCAACATTGACGAGGTGTGGGAGCTGAAGCGGGCGGCTTTCGAGGTGCTCGCGGCCCAGAAGCATCTCTGGGAATATTACACGCGGGTGGCGATGAACCGCGGCATGCAGGGCGGGCGGAACTCCGGCAAGGCCATGACCTATGGCGAGGCCTATCAGCGGCTCTTTCCCGAAGCACTGGAGACACTGGCATGATTCCCACTGTCGTCACCGGCTGCCCGCGGCCCGATCTGGAAGCGGTCGCCACCCTCGCGCGGCTCGGCGTGTCCACGACGCACGAGGCTATGGGACGTCTTGGCCTGATGAAGCCTTACATGCGGCCGATCTATGCCGGCGCGGCGATCGCCGGCGGCGCGGTGACCGTGCTCGCCCAGCCCGGCGACAACTGGATGATCCATGTCGCCATCGAGCAGGTGAGGCCCGGCGATGTTCTTGTGGTTGCCTGCACGACGGACAACACCGACGGCATGTTCGGCGATCTGCTGGCGACCTCGCTGAGGGCGCGCGGCGGCATCGGACTCGTGATCGACGCGGGCGTGCGGGATGTCCGCACGCTGACCGGGATGGGTTTTCCGGTGTGGTCGCGCGCGGTCTCGGCCAAGGGCACGGTCAAGGCCACGGCCGGCTCGGTCAATGTGCCGGTTGTCTGTGCTGGCGCGCTGATCCATCCCGGCGATGTGATCGTGGCGGACGATGACGGGGTTGTCGTGGTGCCGAGGCTTGAGGCCGCGACGGTTGCCGCAGCTGGCGCGGCGCGCGAGGCGAACGAGGAGGAGAAGCGCCTTCGTCTCGCTTCCGGCGAGCTTGGCCTCGACATGTACAGGATGCGCGAGGGACTGGCCAAGGCAGGGCTTGTTTATCGCGCTTGGGAAGAGAATTAGTCGAACAACAAAGGCGGCGGCATCGAATCGCACGCGACATCAGGGAGAGAACCATGCGCAGAGTGTTTCTGAAGGGTGTCGCGGCCGCGGCGCTGATCGCGGCGGCTGGAGCGGGGGCGAGCCTGGCGCAAGCGCCGGAGCCGATCAAGATCGGCCTCGTGTTGCCGATGACCGGGCCGTTTACCTCCACCGGCAAGCAGATCGCGGCGGCTGCCAATCTCTACATGCAGCAGAATGGCAATATGATCGCCGGCCGCAAGGTGGAACTGATCCTGAAGGACGATACCGGCGTGCCGGATGTCGGGCGGCGTATTGCCCAGGAGCTCATCGTCAACGACAAGGTGACGGCGCTGGCAGGCTTCGGTCTGACGCCGATTGCGCTGGCGACGGCCCCGGTAGCCACGCAGGGCAAGACGCCGATGGTGGTCATGGCGGCTGCCACCTCGATCATCACCGAGCGCTCGCCCTTCATCGTGCGCACCAGCCAGGTTGTGCCGCAGATCTCGGGTCCTTTCGGAACCTGGGTGGCGCAGCAGGGCATCAAGCGGGTGGTCACCATGGTCTCGGATTTCGCGCCGGGCCATGACGTTGAGACGTCGTTTACCGCTGCCTTCAGGGAGGCGGGCGGCACGACGGAAGCCATGCGCATTCCGCTGCAGAACCCTGATTTCTCGCCCTTCCTGCAGCGCGCGGCGGATATGAAGCCGGATGCCATCCTGATCTTCGTGCCATCAGGCCAGGGCTCGACCTTCATGAAGCAGTTCGCCGAGCGTGGTCTCGACAAGAGCGGTATCCGCCTCATCGGCACCGGCGACGTCACCGACGACGATATTCTGAACGCCATGGGCGATGTGGCGCTCGGTGTGACGACGGCCCATCATTATTCCGCCGCCCATCCGGGTGCCGTGAACAAGGCCTATGTCGAGGCTTTCCAGAAGGCGAATCCCGGCATGCGGCCAAACTTCATGTCGGTCGGCGGCTATGATGGCATGCATGCGCTCTATGAGGGTCTGAAGAAGACCGGCGGCCAGGGCGGCGAAGCGCTTGTGAACGCCATGAAGGGCCTTGCCTGGGAAAGCCCGCGCGGCCCGATGTCCATCGATCCCGAGACGCGCGACATCATCCAGAACGTCTACATCCGCAAGGTCGAGCGGGTGAACGGCGATCTCTTCAACGTCGAGTTCTCGACGATCCCCAATGTGAAAGATCCGGCGAAGGCGAAGAAGTAAGCGCAGCGCAGCTTTCGCGCCATGCTGACCCTCCTCTTCGACGGCATCGCCTATGGGATGGTGCTGTTCGTGCTGGCTTGCGGGCTGTCCGTCACGCTGGGGTTGATGAATTTCGTCAACCTCGCGCACGGTGCTTTCGCCATGGCGGGCGGCTATGCGACCGTGGTGCTGATGCAGCGCCACGGCGTGCCGTTTCTCTGGACACTGCCCGCCGCATTCCTGCTGACAGCGCTGGGGGGACTGGTGATCGAGCGGCTGCTCTACCGGCCGATGTATGCCAAAAGCCATCTCGATCAGGTGCTGTTCTCCATCGGTCTCGTCTTCATGGCGGTCGCTGGCATGGATTTCCTGATGGGCTCGTCGCAGCAGATCATCCGGTTGCCATCGTGGCTGCAGGGTCGCTTCGATGTGATGGGCATTGCGGTGGGGCGCTACCGGCTTTTCGTCGTGGTGCTGTGCGGCGTGCTTGTCATCGCGCTGCAATACGCCTTCACGCGCACCCGCTTCGGCAGCCGGCTGCGCGCTGCTGTCGATGATGCGCGGGTGGCGCGTGGCCTCGGCATTCCTGTCAATACGCTCTTCGCGATCACCTTCGCCATTGGCTCGGGGCTCGCAGGGCTGGGCGGCGCGCTGGCCATCGAGCTGATGGGCCTCGACCCCACTTTCCCGCTGAAGTTCATGATCTATTTCCTCGTGGTCGTCACCGTGGGCGGCACCTCGACGCTGACAGGGCCTTTTCTCGCAGCGATCCTGCTGGGCGTGTCTGATGTCGCCGGCAAATATTACATTCCGCAGGCGGGTGCTTTCATCATCTACGCGCTCATGGTCGCGGTGCTGATCGTCAAGCCGGAAGGCCTTTTCGCAAGAGCACGGGCATGAAGGCCCATGCGCTCACGGCGGAGATCCGCGGCTCACTCGCACGTTCGCGGCGCTGGCATCCGTTCGAGGTGCTGTTCTGGGCCATGGCGCTTGCTGCCTTCTTTGTCTTTCCGCGTCAGTTGCTCATCCTCAACGAGATCGCAATCCTCGCACTCTTCGCCATCTCGCTGGATCTGATCCTGGGTTACGCCGGCATTGTCTCGCTCGGCCATGCGGCGTTTCTCGGCTTTGGCGCTTATGGCGCTGGCCTGCTGGCGCTCCACGTGACAGCCGATCCTTTTGCGGGACTGCTGTTCGCCATCGCCCTTTCGGCGGGATTGGGGCTTGTCACATCGCCGTTGATCCTGCGCGGCAATGACCTGACGCGGCTGATGGTGACGCTGGGGATCGCGTCCCTGCTGCATGAGCTTGCCAATTCGCTGGGCAAGCTGACAGGCGGCGCGGATGGACTGCAGGGCATCGTGATGAACCCGGTGTTTGGCCTGTTCGAGTTCGATCTCTTCGGCAAGACGGCCTATCTCTACTCGCTCGCCGTGCTGTTCATTGGCTTTCTTGTGGCGCGACGCGTGGTGCATTCGCCCTTCGGGCTGTCGCTGCGCGCCATTCGCGACAATCCGCTGCGCGCGGCGGCCTCCGGCGTGCCGCCGGCCTGGCGTCTTGCTGGCGTCTACACGCTATCGGCGGCCATCGCCGGCGCGGCAGGGGCATTGCTGGCGCAAACGACGCAGTTCGTATCGCTCGACGTGCTCGCCTTTCACCGTTCCGCCGATGTCATGCTGGTGCTGATCATCGGCGGCGCCGGCTATCTCTACGGCGGCATCATCGGGGCTATCGCGTTCAAGTTCCTGCAGGACTGGATCGCGACCCTGACGCCGCAATACTGGCAGTTCTGGATTGGCCTGTTGCTGGTCGTCTTCGTCCTCGGCGGCCGTGAGCTGATCCATGGCGGTATCGGGGCTTTCCTCCGCAAGCTGCCGATCAGATTGTCCGGCAGGCGGCTGAAATGACCGCTGTCCTCAGCACAAGCAGCCTCGTGAAGCGTTTCGGCGGCATCACGGCCACAGACAACGTGTCCTTCACGCTGGAGCAAGGCGCACGCCACGCGCTGATCGGGCCGAATGGCGCAGGCAAGACGACGCTGGTCAACCTGCTCACCGGCGTCCTCGCGCCAACCTCCGGCCGGATCGAGATGAATGGCGAGGACATCACCCGCCTGACGCGCGAAGCCCGCGTCAAGCGGGGCATCGCCCGCACCTTCCAGATCAACCAGCTCTGCGCCGGGCTGACGGTGCTCGAGATGCTCATGGTGGTGGCGACGGAGCGCCTTGGCCAGGGCAGAGCATTGTTCAGCCGGCTTGACGTCCAGGATGCGGCCATCACGGAAACCGCCGAGGTCATCGAGCGGTTTCGCCTCTCCGATGTCATGGACGAACGGATTGCGACGCTGCCTTACGGCAAGCAGCGGCAGGTGGAGATCGCCGCCGCTTTCGCCGTAAGACCGAAGGTTCTGCTTCTGGACGAACCGGCCGCCGGCGTGCCCGAGGCGGAACGTCAGGAGCTTCTCGACACGGTTGCGGCACTGCCAGCCGATGTTTCGGTTCTCCTGATCGAGCATGACATGGATATAGTCTTCCGCTTTGCGTCGAGAATTACCGTGCTGGTGAATGGAGCGATCCTGACAGAAGGAGCGCCGCAGGAGGTGGCGACGAACCCGGCGGTGAAAGCCGCCTATCTCGGCGAGGCGGTACATGGCTGAGCTCCTTTGCATCGATGATCTTGCAGCCGGCTATGGTCCGGCGCTTGTTCTGCATGGGGTGGGCCTTTCACTCCGCGAAGGGCGTTCGCTCGCATTGCTGGGACGCAATGGCGTTGGCAAGACAACGCTGATCAACACGATCATGGGCGTGACGCGCCTGCATGGCGGTTCGATCCGGCTGCAGGGGCTGGAAATCTCCGCGCTGTCCCCCGAGGCCCGCGCGCATCGGGGAATTGGCTGGGTGCCGCAGGAGCGGAACATCTTCCGCTCGCTTACCGTTGTCGAGAACCTGACGGCCGTGGCGAAGCGAGGGCGATGGACCCCGGCCGCCGTCTTTGCACTCTTTCCGCGGCTGGCCGAGCGCAAGGGCAATCTCGGCAATCAGCTCTCCGGAGGCGAGCAACAGATGCTCGCAATCGGCCGGGCGCTGGTGCTCAATCCGCGCCTGCTGCTGCTTGATGAGCCGACCGAGGGACTGGCGCCGATCATCATCGAGGAATTGCTGGCGGCGCTCCGCAAATTGCTGCGCGACGATGGCATCGCCGCGATCATCGTGGAACAGCACGCCCGAAAGATCCTCGCCCTCACCGACAATGCGATCATTCTCGAACGCGGACGCGTCGCGCATGCCGCCACCAGCGCGGCACTGCTTGCCGATCACGCCACGCTCGAACGCCATCTCGGCCTTTCCGACCACAAGCAAAAAACAACCCAAGAGGAGACGACCCCATGAGACAGAAACCCCCCTTCAGAGCCGATATGGTGGGCAGCCTGCTGCGCCCGCAGGCGCTCAAGGACGCCCGTGCCAAACACGAGGCCGGCGCGATCAGCACTGACGCCCTGCGTGAGATCGAGGATTCAGAAATCAAGACGCTGGTCGCCAAACAGGAGCAGGTCGGGCTCCAGGCCGTCACGGATGGCGAATTCCGCCGCGCCTTCTGGCATTTCGACTTTCTGGAACATCTGACCGGCGTCGAGGGCATCGAGAGCGAGGGCATCGCCTTCAAGGGCGTAACCACCAAGGGCCACTCGATCCGCGTGGTCAACCGGATCGATTTCCCGGAGGACCACCCGCATCTTGCCCATTTCAAATACCTGAAATCGGTCACAGGCCGCGTTCCGAAGATGACGATCCCCTCGCCATCGATGCTGCATTACCGGGGCGGCAAGGCTTCGATCAACGCAACTGTCTACAGGGACATGGACGGATACTTCGCCGATCTGGGGCAGGCCTACGCCAAGGCCGTCAAGGCCTTCTACGCCGCCGGCTGCCGCTACCTTCAGCTGGACGACACCTCGCTCTCGTATTTCTGCGATCCGGAGCAGCGCGCCATGCTGAGCAAGCGCGGCGATGATCCCGATCAGCTGATGACTGCCTATCGCGATGTGCTCAACACAGCCACCAAAGCACGGCCGGCCGATATGGTGATCACCACCCACACCTGCCGCGGCAACTTCAAATCGACCTTCATCGCATCGGGCGGCTATGAGCCGGTGGCCGACATGCTGTTCAACGAGATCGATGTCGACGGCTACTTCATGGAATGGGACGACGAGCGCTCGGGGGGCTTCGAGCCGTTGCGTCTGCTGCCGAAGGGCGACAAGCATGTCATCCTCGGTCTCGTTACGACCAAGATCGGCGATGTCGAGAGCAAGGACAGCCTCAAGCGCCGCATCGAGCAAGCGGCGAAATTCGCACCGCTTTCGCAGCTGTGCCTGTCGCCGCAATGCGGCTTCGCGTCCACCGAGGAGGGCAATCTGCTCGCCGAGGAATCGCAATGGCAAAAGCTGTCGCGTGTAGTGGAAGTGGCGCAGGAGGTCTGGGGATGATGGGCGCAAGCCTTCCCGTTTCGCGGCGTCCCGCCTTTCGCCTGCCGCCGCTCTCCTGCGACGCGCATTGCCACGTCTTCGGGCCCGCGGCGGTTTTTCCTTACGCAGCCGACCGCCGCTACACACCCGAAGACGCGCCAGTTGAAGCATTGCAGGCGCTGCACCTGCGCCTCGGCATCCAGCGCGCGGTCATCGTGCAGGCGTCGTGCCACGGAACCGACAACCGGGCGATGCTGGATG